>CAYVLO010000051.1:0-12175 GCA_964452125.1 uncultured Anaerolineaceae bacterium
GACCATGGCGTGAAGGTTGGCCGAAATCAGGGTCTGGATCTTTTTCATCAGTTGTGCCATTGTCATTCCTCCTGGCTTTTCTCTCTCACCTTCTGGGAGGCCTCAGCCTCGGGCTATGTCTCATTCTACCACGTCCCCAGAGATCGAACATGACCCCTCACTGACGCCCATCTGACATCTCGTCGGCAGTGCTACGGATTGATCAGCTTGTAGCCCCGGCCTCGGATGGTGATGAGGTACTGCGGGTTTCGAGGGTCGGGCTCGATCTTGGAGCGCAATCGGCTGATCAGTTTGTCGATCCGTGCATCATCTACCTGGTCGATGTATTCCTCGCCCCAGACGGCCTCTACGATCTGGTACTTGTCGCAGATCATATTGAGCCGCCCATAGAGCAACAGGAGAAGGCGATACTCCAGGTCGGTCAATGTCGGACTCGGTTGCCCATCGACCCACACATTCCCACTTTCAACATCCAGGCGCACGCCCTCCTGGCGCTGATGGCGTGTCAGGCGCTGGCGCCGAACAAAGCCTTCAAACACCGGCGAGAAGAGCAGATCCTTGCCCGGCTGGACCAACCCGCTGGCTCGCAGCGTTTGTAGAACCCGGTCGCCGATGCCCGCTTCGCCCATCACCACGGCAATAATGCCCTCTTTTTGAGTCTCTGTCAAGTCGTCCCACAGTTTGCGCATCTCGGCTTGGACGTTGATATCGTGATCCAGTTGCTCGCGCACCTGGCGATGGATCAGCCAATCCTGGCCTGCGTCGCGCTCCTGTTCCCCCGTCACTTCGCCGAGGGCCCGACTGATGGACAGGAGCAGGCCCAAGTGACCGCTGGCGTGATGGTGCAGGAATGCCCGGTCCTCGTCGTCAAAGGTGTACCCTTCCTGAGAGGCGACCCAGCTTATCACCTGGTTGGCATCCTCTCGGCTCAGATTTCCCAGGTAACGGGTAAAAGGTTCGATGAGTTCGTTGAACTCGTCGATATCTCGTCCGCGGCGGATCTCGGAAAGCCTGCGGTCGGTGGCGGTGACGAAACAGAATCGTCGCCGATACTTGTCCTTGAGGGCGCGAAGGTTCAGAAACGCGCGGCCATCGATCTGTTCAAAAGGCTCATCAAATTCGTCAAAGAGCAGGACAAGGTCCTGCGGTATGCTCTGGCATACACACATCAAGCCCTCGCTGAAACTCAGCGAGATTTGAAAGGGGGAGGGCGGGGCGATGAGCGTATCGTACGCGCGCTGCAGGCGGCCCATCACCGCTGGCTCGACGTCCTTCGGGGCCAGTTGTTCCATAATACAGCGTAGGATCAACTCGTAGAAGCCCTGCTCGGTAGCTTCCAACATCAGATTAAAATCGACGTACACGAACAGATCCTGGTCGGTCCGTTCGCCGATGACAGCACGTCGTGTTTCGGGACGGCTTAGTGTTCGCAACAGATAGGACTTGCCCGAGTTGCTGACGCCGACGATGGCGCAACAATCACCGTCGGCGAGCCTCTCCAGGACAAAAGAGCGGTCGTCGTTTCGCAGGGTATCGGGTAGCATGATTGGGATCTATGTCTCCTGCCGATGCCCTAACTCGTCATCCGCAGCCGGCGGGCCGCTGCTGCCACTGCCGCAAGACCTGCCCCCGAAAACAGGATCAAACCCCAACCCAGGCCCGTATCGGCCAGTTCCTCATCGGCCGCCGCCAGGGTGGGGGTGGGTTGGGCATCTGCCGCTTCAGCCGTGGGCTGTGCGGTCGCCGCCTCTGCCACTTGGGTGCTCTCAGGCTCGGCCGCTGGCTCGCCGGTCGTGCTCTCGACCACCGTTCCCACCGGCACCAGGGTGGGCGTGGGCCGTGGCGTGTTCGTGGGCTTGGCCGTTGGCGTGGGAGGCGGCGCCGTTAGCGTTGCCTGTTGAGCCACCTGGTTGGGGGTCAGGTCAGGGGTCAGGTCGATGGTCTCAGCGCGGGTGTCATCGCCCGGGCCAGGCAACACCAATACCAACCCGAGCAGCAGCAGTCCCACCAGGCACATTGCCAGCAAAGCGATCAGAGGAATGGCGAATTTCCGATTGGCCAGCATATCGCGAAAGTTTTGCATCCTTTCCCTCCTTAATTGTCGCACGATGCGCGCGAATATCGATTCCGGAACAATTAGCGGATCCGTTCCAGATTGGCTATGGGAACCACCACCGGCCCCCCGTCTGCCAGGTTGACCTCGGCTACGGGCAGCCGAATCCCCGATTCGACCATCTGCGGTGGGATGGGGAGTTGTGTCACAACGCCGATCTGTCCCATGTAGGGATCGCATACCACCCGAACCCGCGCCCCCTCGGTGAGCGGCGCGGGATCATCGGTTTCGCTGGAGGCGACCTCTTCGGCTCGGAGAGGGATAAAAATATCCGGGCGTTTGACGCCATACCGCGTCTGAATGTTGGCGCTGAGGATGGCTTCGCGGCCCATGTTGTCCTGCAACAGAGAAAAGATTGGTTCCGCCATCGAGATCGTGCCAAACCCTTCGGTGAGCACAATCGGAAAGGCAAGGGCCTCCATCTGGGGTCGAAGGCTGGCGTTTGCGCTGCCGGCGATGATGCCCCGAACCTTGGCCTCGATGGCCGGTTCAAAGATCTTTTCGTCCAGGATCCTGCCCCCCACAATCAGGGTGCCGTGGCAACTGACGTCGATGGACCGCGCCCGCAGCGGCTTTTGTGGGCTGTCTACCAAAAGTTTGATGATCCCTTCCGACTCACCTCCGCTGCCCCAAATGCCCTGAAGCCAGGCGCCCGAAGCCGACACAACCACCCCCAGATCGGGCATTACATTGGCCACCAGGCCTTTTACATGGGCCAAAAGATCGACGGTCTGCGGTGTCTCCTGGATCAGAATGATCCCGTTGCGGATGGCCACGACCTGCCCACTGAGCGGTGAACGGCATTTGCGGAAACGGCCGAGCAAACCCCAAGGCGCCGCCAGGAGATCGCCGGCCTGGACCATATCCCCCTCAGCGACGCGAACGAGTTTCCCAACTCGATCCCGGCGGGTCTTTAGGCAACGGCTGACGTCGAGCATCCGAATCTCGCCAGGAACCTCGCAGCGAGCCACCACATCCTGCGGCCCCACCAGATCGCCTGGCTGCACCAGCACCTGGCCTCGCACAGGCAAAAGGCGCTCGCGCCGAATGGTGGTCATGGGTGCGATTCGCGTTTCGATAGGATAGTACATCGCGATCCCTCTTTTCGTACGGCTGCCTCCTGTCCATCAAGAGGGCAGATCCAGCTTGTCTCAGGAGCCCACGTCCCATAGCCATCGCTGCATCCGTTCGTTCTGCTCTATGGGATCGTCAGCGATGGGCAGAGGGCGACCTCGAGCATCGATGATAATGCCGATGAGGCCGCCCTCCACCTTGGTGGTACCGGCCTTGCCTTTGGCGCCCAACCCCACATCAAATCGGCGGCTTGGGCGCAGTTCCAGCGTGGCCGTTTGTCCCAAAGGCAGAGGGATGACTTCCAGCGAGCCATACGGAACCTGGACCTGCAATGAGCGCTCGTCCTGATAATGGATGGTGAAGGTCAGGGCCGTCTCCCCTTCGCGATCGGAGCCGATGGGAGCCACGACCGTGCCCAGATTCAACAGGGTATCATGCTCCATCGTCTGGGCTGCCGCCACAGGGTTCACCATCGCCACAGGCGCCAGAGGCGCCAGCAGGCCAACCTTGTCCAACGCAAGTCCGCAGACGCCGGTGGGTTGCAGGGCATCGAGCAGGATCAAGACGGCCTGACCAAAATGGGAGACATTGGACAGCACCCCGCCGCCGCCCACAATCAGGTGGAACCTGGGCAGGTAACCTGGTTCGTGGGCTCCGCCCTTTCCATTCCATCGCGCCTTCAAGTCGGTGGCAAGAGCCCTGAGAATCTCGCGGGTCAGGGCCTGCTCGATGAGCAGATCCTGTCGTGTGTTGGGCAGCGTCCGTGGTCGCAAGGACTTGTTGACAAGCTTGTTCACCAATTCTTCCCGATCGATCGCGAAAGGGAGCCAACGCAAGATCGATTCGACCGGGACCCGTTCCAGGATCCGAGAGGCGTTGTGGCTTGAGCCCAGGTCGCTACTAATGGCAAGTTCGAGTTGTTGATTCAGCACCGCCGCTGCCGTGGTCGCGCTGCCACCCACGTTGACCCCCAGCACATTGATCCCATTCGTCTCGGCGAGATACTGAATGCTGTGCGCCAGGGCCTGGGCCGAGGGCAACACGGGAACAGGGCTCCAGGCAGCCAGCGTGCTCATGCCAGGCACCCGCTCCATCTTTTTCTGCCGGTACAGCCCCTCGATCTCGACCTGCAGCGGGCCGGGGTTCTCCACTTCCATGCTGGGCCTGACGTTGTCGACCGCCTGCAATCGCGTATCGGTGCCGGCGATTTCGGCCACCTGCTCCCGCAGATGGGCGTTGCCGGCATAGATCACCAAGGGGCGTTCTGCCTTGGGGAGAGCCGAGCAGGCGAGAGCGATGGCTTCGGCAGACCTCAGAATTGGTTCGCCAGGCCCCCCATCCATGCCGCCCACCAGCACGATGGCATCGGGTTTGACCTCCTGGATTTTCCGCACCTGGCCTTCGATGTCGCGATTGGACAGCCCTCCCTGGCGACGGTCAACAGAGATGATCCCTTCGACCGTGGTGTAGGAACCACTCAGCGCCCGTTGGGCGCTCTTGATGCTCACCTCCGGCATAATGCCAGACAACAACAGACGCATCGGCTCGCCTACGCTTGCCGTAGCTGCCACCGCATCCACTCCCCCGTCGCGGCGTTGGGGTGTGATGATCTGACCCCGCTCGTCCAAAAGCTGCCAGCCCGTAATCTGGGTAATCTGTTGGATGGTCTGGCGCACCGACACCATGATGTCGTTCCAAGGGGGCTCTACGGTGCTGGGAGCTTCGGCCTGGGCGATCAAGCGGTACTCCCCCTCAACCAGGTCGATCAGCAGGGTCCGAGTCAACGAGCTGCCGCAATCGATGGCCAGGATTGATTCAATGGACACAAAGTCTAGGGTCATCCCTTAGCCTCCAAAGAGCCCACGTACCGCATTCAGGAAGAATTGAACCCGATCCACCAACAGCGATAGCCGCGCCGTAAACGTGGTGGCCAAAAGCGCGCCAAAGGCCACCACCAGAAACCACCGCCCGGCTCCTCCCCAAATTTTCACCACACGGCTTCGCACCTGGGCCCAAGGGCCTTCTTGGTCGTGGTTCGAATAAAAGTGAAGCAACACCCCCGTGGCCCCGATCAGAACCAGCAAGCCGCTCACCCAGCCCAGTGGCTCGCCATAGCGGACGACAAAATGGTCGAGGGACGCGGTAGCATCAATTTGAGGCAGCAGGGTGCCCAACAAGGCGCCGCCGATCGCCAGGGCCGAGCCCACACCCAAAAGAACGGCCATGCTGACGTTGCCCAGCCAGGACCACAACTTGAAGGGTTTGGCAAACAGAAACAGCCCCAACAGAGCCGTGACGGCCAACGGCGCCATCTGTGACCCGTTCCCCGTGCTCGCGGCATCGACGATGGGCAGCAAGAGCTTGGGCGCAAGAACCTGGTGAAACGCCACAACGGCGACATAGCCGATAGTCACCCCTACAAAAATGTGTTCGACAATTCGATAGAGCACATTGTCGCCCAAAAGGTAGCTGAACACGAACAGGGTGAGAATCACCGCCAGCCAAGTGCCCATGGTATCCAATAGAGGTGCGACACCTTGTATCCCATCCATCAGTGTTTCTCCCCCTTTGGCCGCCGGAACGGATAGGCGATATTCCCCAACACCAGAACGAGGATCAAGACCAGTGTCCCCGCCGCTTGAGCGTCGAGCCAGGCCGCGAAGGTGTCGGAAGAGGCGGATTGGCCGTTGGAAAGCGCGTCGTACGCGGCTGCCCCCACAACACCTCCTACAACCCCCGTCAACTGCTGCGAGGCAGTCTCGTAATAGGAGCGGGCCATCGGATCGATGGCGGCGCTCACCCCGGCAGCCAGGGGAATATCGTGGGGCTCGCCCGCTTGCTCTAGCCACCACCGGAGGGTATCCTGGGATGCAGCGAGTTCGATGACCAGCGCAAAATCTGCCAGGGTCGACACCCCCTCCAATGCCTTGAGATCGGACAAAGGGGCGCCCTGCCAATCGCTGCTCACGGCGGTATCCCACGATCGGGCCAAAAGCCGAACGGCCGCCATCTGACCAGGGATATAACCCAGGTTTGCGTATCGATCCTCATCGACAAGTTCTTCCAACAGCGATTGGGCCGTTGCCGGTCCGACCGGCAACAGGCTCACGGCTGTCAGGCGAGCCTGCCGATCGACCAGGTGCTCGATGAGGGCCCTTGCCACCAAATCCATTTCGCCGCGGGTCGTTGGGTCATAGTCGAAGGACAGCAAGACAGCTTCCCCCGGCCCCAGGGCGTCAATACGGCTATAGAGGGCCTCTATCGACGGCGCCGGCTGAATAGCACGCGGCAAAAAGGGCCGGTTCAGCAGCAGGGGCAGGGCCACAGCCGCGATGAGAAGGAGCGCGATCAACCAGCGGACCATTTGGGAGAGATTGGTCGATTCGCGCCGAGAGAGGGTCCTGGGCGCGACCGAAGGAGGGCGGGAAACCACCTGGGCAAAGAGTCGAGATTGAGGCGTTTCCTCGATCTCATCGATGATGCGTTCCCTGACCCGCGCCGCGCGCGGCGCGGCAATGAGCATTTCGGCAGGAAGCGGCCCTTTGACCCCAGCCAACAGGCCGGTCTCTTCCACACTCTCTTCTTCAGCCGAGATCGGCTCTGGCTTGTGGTCTTTGGCCGTCGAGACCTTGGGCTTGAGGGCCAGGAGCCATTCGGGGATAGCTGCCTTCTCCAAGGTTTCGCCCTCGGCCAAAGGACGCGGGACCAGCCAGTCGGGCAGGTCTACATCTGGCAGGGCCCCTTCGGCGGGTGCCCCCTCTTCAGTTGGGGGCGAGATGGCCATCAGCCAATCGGGCGGCGCTGAACTCCCGGCGGCTGGCGTCTCTTGATCCAGAGTAGGGACCAACTCGGCCTCTTTTTCGTCAGGCGGGCCAACCGGTCCGGGTGGCGCCTCATCTGCCTCTCCAGCCTCAGGCGCCGCCTGGCGGGGTTCTTTTCCAGCACCGACAATCTCGTCCTGTCCCTCTTTGGCTTGAAACTCTTGCAGCCAATCGGGGATTTCGGCCAATTCACCGGGTTCAGGTTCCATGGGCTGCAAAGCGGGTATTTCCGCAGCCACCTGGCTCGGGGCCAGCCACTCGGGCAGCTCCTCTTCCCTTGCTTCCGGCTCGCTGTCGGCCGGAACCGATTCAAAGTCTGCTGCGCGGAGTTTGGCCAGCCAGTCGGGCAGTTCCTCTTCCTCGATCTCTTCAGCCTCCGGATCTTGGTCTGCGGCATGGACCGCTGCCAGCCACTCGGGCACCTCCTCTTCCATCGATTCCGGCTCGCTGTCGGCCGGAACCGATTCAAAGTCTGCTGCGCGGAGTTGGGCCAGCCAGTCGGGCAGATTTTCTTCGGCAAGTTCTGGCTCGGACGGTGGCTCCTCAGGCTGGGTCGCCGCCAGCCAGTCGGACATCTCCTCTTCTGCGGCTTCTGCCTCGCCGCCCACGGGCACGCCCTCTGCAGGCGCATCCACTACAGACACATCGTCTCCAGAGACCGATTCCAAACCCGCCGTGCGGAGTTGGGCCAGCCAGGCGGGCGCCTCGCCAACCTCTTCGTCGTCAGGCTCAAAGTGGCCGTCGATCGGTTCTCCTGTCGCAGCGGCCTGCAACTCGGCGAGCCAGTCTGGCGCCTGACCAGCTTCCGGCTCTGGCTCAAACCCCGGGGCGGGCTCTGGTGCACCCTCAGGCGCTGAGGCCTTGCGCTCCGCCAGCGCGCTGGCTGGCTCGTCGCCCTCAGGCGGAACCGCATCCTCGGGCAGCGAAGCGCGCAAATCCTGCAACCAGGTGGGCAGGTCCTCCTCTTGAAGGACGTCGCCCAATTCCATCACCCACGGGCCGGAATCCCCTGATGGCTCGGCGCCCTCCGCGCGCTCAAGCTCGGACTCGATCCGATCAGGGGGGGTCTCTTCTGCTCCCTGGGAAGGTTTTGTGGGCAAAGAGAGCCCTTTGAAGGAAGGCGCAGCAGGCGCGGAATCCGACGGGACCGGCGGGGAGAACAGGCGCGCCCCACATTCACTGCAAAAGAGGTTCTGAACAGGGTTCAATGCGCCACATTCGGGGCATTTGGGGCTCGTCTGAGTCCCCAGCTTCTCGCCGCATTCGCTGCAGAACCGGCTGCCATCCCGGTTTGCCGTTTTGCATTTGGGGCAATAGATCATCTCGGCCTCACTTCAATGGAAAAGCAGGTTCCCACCCGACCTAGTCGCTGTAGGGGCGTTCCACGCCCAGCAAAAGCCGCAGGCCGGTCAGAACGGCGCCGATGGCAACGCCCAACAAGATGCCGCGCACGCCCGCCAGGGTCGGCACATCCAAAATCCACTCTTTGACCTCGGGCAGAATGGGCAGCAGGCCGACGGTCACCTGGCCGATCAGGACCAGGAGCACCACCACCAACATGACCGCTGACTCGAGATTGCGGATTCGGAGCAACCGAAAAGCTGCGGTCACCAGAAAAAAGACCAGCAGCGCCGAAAGGGATGCCTGGATGGGCGCCAGGATATTGTGGAACATCCATTGCACGCCCGGCTGCGATGGACCCGAGGGCTGTCCGTTATAGGAAGGCAGGCCCAGGGCCAATACCACCAGCATGCTTGCGATCAAGATCAAGCTGTACAGCCAACCGGTTTGCCTATCCACAATTTTTTGTGCATGGACATGGATGACATTGAACAGGCCAAGGAACAGGGCAAAGGCAGCGAGAACGACGGCGATCTCGATCAGGCGGGTTCCCAGGGCAGCCGCGGCAGGAATGGGCACAAGGATCGCGGCCAGTACAATCAGCCCAATGGCAATGGCAACCGCTGTGGGTATGGACCGTTTCAGTACAGCCATAGCAGGCTCCTTTTGGACTCAGGCCACGAGTTTCGCTGCGGCAAGCAGGACCATCGCGAGGATGACGGCCCAGCGCAGCCAGTCTGCGGTCAAAAGGCTGCCAATTTGGATCGGCAGTCGTCGGGTATACGCCCCCCCGGCAAAGATCTCTTCTCCCAACAGGGTATCGTCAGCCGATGCCTGGATGAGGGGCAAGGTTGTGGGCTCACTCGCGCCGGCAAGTTGGTACATGCCCAGCCGGGCGCCGGTCTCGCCCATGAACAGAACCTCGTCGCCAAACGATCCCACCATGACATTGCCGGACAAGGGCTCCCTGTCCAGCACGCCCATCACCCCGACGGCATAGGCCAGGGGGGTGGGCGCGACAAAACGGATCGAGGAAGCATCATAGACTTCGGGCGCGCCATTCCGAGCATAGGCCCGCCGGACAATGTTCTGGGCAAGGGGCAGGACGGTGGGATCGGCGACGGTGACCACAAGGGGCACGTGGCACGAGGCTGCTTTGTCGGCCAGTTCCGCCAAAAGGGTCAGTCCGGCCCAGGTCTCGGACGTGGCAGCCCCTCCAACCCCAGCCACTCCGACCGAGATATGGAGAGGGAGGCCGGTTTCGGCTGAACGCTCCACCGAGCCGGATAGTTCCTGCAGGCCCTTTAGCGGGCGCAGCGGGGCGGCCTTGCCGGCCTTGGCCCTGGAGGTAAGAAAGAACAGGATCGGTAGGGCGGCAAGCAAAAGCACCAAACCAAGAGTTGCCATCAATCCTCCTTTGGGCCGCGCTTTTCGTTGTGAGCGATGTCGTTTTCCAAGCGCTGAATCAGTCGATCGATATTGGTCCGATCGGACAAAAAGCCCACATAGCGATCCGTCTCTGCGCCCCTGTCGAAAATCCCCATCAGCGGCTGACACAGAAGCAGACTTTGACCGGCAATGAAACTAAAGGGCCTGGCGATTTCCAAGAGCAGCAGGGAAGGTACCGCCATGCGCCAGCGGCTGATCTGCCGGGCAATCTGCTCAACGAGCTGTTCATTCCGTTCTTGATCTAGCGTCATCATAGCCTGTGAATCGAATTATACCACCATCAGCCGTTTTTTTCGTAACGCTCTTGTATAGGATTGACGTAATCCCTTGCTAGTATACCATGCTTTTTCGTGTAAGGCAAGTTACATTCTCTGTTGTGGGAAGGACCGTCCTGAATTCCATAGAATCGCAAGTTTTGTGACATTATATTCATAAAACATCGTGTGACAGGACTGAGCGCACGGGCTCGGTTTTTCCGCCCGCCTGAGCCATGACATGGGTGTCCACCACAGTCAAGAGCGCTGCGCAAGTTATGCGTGGGTGGCGCCTATGAGGTCCAAGGAATCTGGGTGGAATCGGTATACTGGCGAAAGGCATTGGCGATGTGGGGGACTGACTTGCTCGAGTTCTCGGCCCAGATCGCCACGTGCGTGAGCAAGGCGCACACGCTCCCCGGCCTACTACCGAGAACGCGACTTGCAAAACCGGGGGAGTTGGGTATAATGGGCCGTGGGGCGGAGGGGAATCAGATGACACGTTCAGAGAGCCGCAAATCTCTTTCTTTGAATGAGCAGATCTCTCGGACCCCGAAAGGGCGTTTGCCTGATCGGCGCTCCCATCATGCTCGAGGCGCGCTCTGAGGCATCCCAGCATTGTTCTGCCTGGGGTGGCCCGAGCGTGGTTGTCTCAAGACCACGCTTTTCTTTTTTCAGGGCGTCGCACTGCCCTCAGGAGCAGGTGGCGATTTTCACTTGCCGTTGGACGATCATCGAGCCGTAGAGGAGAGACACATGGCCAACAAGACTACAATTCAGCCCGTAAAGGGGACTCGCGACTTTTATCCGGAGGCCATGGCCTTTCGCAACTGGCTGTACGGCAAGGTCCGCGCCATATCGGAGCAGTTTGGCTATCAGGAGTACGAAGCGCCCCTGTTGGAACGCCTGGAGCTGTATGCTGCCAAGAGCGGCGAGGAATTGGTCAAAGAGCAATCCTTTATCCTGATGGATCGGGGCGGCGATGAGCTGGCGCTGCGCCCCGAACTGACCCCTTCGCTGGCGCGCATGGTGGCCCAACAGCAAGCCAGCCTGGTGTGGCCGCTGCGATGGTTTTCTTTTGGGCCGTTCTGGCGATACGAGCGTCCCCAGCGGGGCCGCACGCGCGAATTCTTTCAGTGGAACATCGACCTGCTGGGAGCCGAAACGCCGACAGCCGATGGCGAGATTGTGACCATTGGCGCTGAATTCCTGCGCAGCCTGGGGTTGAGCGCCGACGATGTGGTGATCCGGATCAACAGCCGGCGCCTGATGGAGCAGAGCCTGGCTCGCATCGGGATCGACGCCGAAAGAAGCCGCGACGTGTTCCGCCTGATTGACCGTCGCGGCAAGCTGTCCCCCGAAAAGTGGGCCGAATGGGCGCTGGACGCGGGCCTGTCGCGGGCCGAGTTGGCAGCCTTGGAAGGGCTTTTGGAGAACTCGAACCTGTGGCAAGAGTCGGAAGAGCTGCGCCAGGTGTTCGCCACCGCCGAGGCCTGCGGCGTGGCCGATTATCTGGCCTACGATGCCGGTGTGGTGCGAGGCCTGGACTATTACACAGGGCCGGTCTTTGAAGCCGGCGACCGAAACCGGGAGTTCCGGGCGATTTTTGGCGGCGGGCGCTATGACAATCTCGTGGCCGATGTGGGCGGCGATCCGATCACCGGCGTGGGCTTTGCCATGGGCGACGTGATCATCGAGCTGATGCTGGATCGATTCGGCAAGCGGCCCGAATTGCCCGTGTCTCCCGGCCAGGTGCTGGTCACCCTCTTTGACGGTGAGCTGTATCCCCAGACCGTGGCGCTGGCCAGCCGACTGCGGCGGGCAGGTCTCCGCGTTGAACAGGTATTGGAGCCGATGCGCTTGGGCAAGCAGATCCGCTTTGCCGATCGCAAGGGGATTCCCTACGTGGCCATCTTGGGGCCCGATGAACTAGCTGCCGGCAAGCTGGTCCTCAAAAATCTCAAGACCGGCGAGCAACAGGCCTATTCCGAAGCGGAAGCTGTGGCCCACCTTCAGGGCTGGGGATAGGAAGTTCCTTCACGCACGAACAAGATCAAGGCCGCAAACCAAAGACAAGGATCCTTGGGCCATGTGAATATGCCCCCTTTGTCCGATTTGTGCAA
>CAYVLO010000052.1:0-12070 GCA_964452125.1 uncultured Anaerolineaceae bacterium
CGTTCCGCCACAGTTTCTGTTCTTCGTTCAGTTCGAAATCCATCGCACTCTCCTTCTTGCGTTTGATTCAATTCCGCAGCGATCCTGCTGCGTAGCCTCAGACCAGATCACAACTCCTGACGCGCAAAAACCAGCCAGGCGACAACGAGGGCAGCGACGATCAGCCCAAGGGTTACACCCAGCGCGCTCCAGGCTGGATCCCCATGGGCGAGAACCAGGTGGCCGGCCCAGGTATTCAATTGCCCTGGCAAGTGCTCGCCTAGCCTGGGCACAGCACCCAGCCCGCTCAGGACTACGACAAAGCCAAAGGCCAGGCCACCGCTTATCACCTGGGACTCGGTGAGCGTGCTGCACAACAGCGTCAGCGCCACATAGACCAGGATAAACAGAAGCAATAACCCGTTGATCGTTAGCCACACAGAAAGGCGCAACGGCTCAAAAAGCAGCATAGTATAGTAGTAGGCAGCGACCCCTGCCAGGGCAATACCTGCCGTAAAGGTCAGCGCCAGGGCAATGAACTTGGCCACGATGAACACGCTACGCGGGATCGGCTTGACCAACATCAGCCCTGCGGTGCCTTTGTCCTTTTCCTGAGCCACCGACCCCATGGCCATCAGGACCGCCAACAGAACGCCGAACTGGGTGATATTCTTCAGGTACTGGGACACCGCGTCGGCCACTGTCGGGGAGGGAATGAGTTTCAGGATTTCCTCGCCTTCAGGCAGCGCCAGGCGCAGGATCTCGGGAGTATACTTGGCGAGCAGAGGTGACGCCAGGCCGAACAACAGCAACACCACGCTCACGATCAGCAGTCGGTAAGACCGCCACTGCTCCATCATTTCCTTGCTGAGGACAACCCACAGGATCCTCATACCGTACCTCCGCCTTCGACCAGCCTCAGGAAGACATCCTCCAGTGACGGCCGCACCAGCTCGTAGCGGTTGAGAACCAGCCCTGCGGTCAGGACAGATGCCATTAACTCACGCCGCGCAGTCTCGACATCGCCGACCACCACCCGCGCCGTGCTTCCGAGCAGAGTAACCGACGTCACCCACGGCTGCGCCTCCAGACCGTCGGCCCAGGCCGAGAGCTGCTCTGTGAGGTGGTTTTCCACCTGCACCTCAAATGCAGGGACAGCGTACCGTTGCAACAACTCCTCTTGGGGTGCCTCAACCACCAGGCGGCCGCGGCTGATGATGCCTACTGCGTCGCACACACGCTCTACATCGGCCAGGATGTGGGTTGACATGAATACGGTGCACTGCCCACGGAGCCGTTCGATCAACTGCAGCAGATCCCGGCGTCCGCCAGGATCCAGGCCGCTCACTGGCTCGTCCAGCAGCAGCACGGGGGGACGGTTGACCAGGGCCTGGGCAAGACCCAGTCGCTGCCCCATGCCACCGGAAAAGCCGCCGATGCGCCGATCGGCGGCCTCAACCAACCCCGCCAACTCGAGGAGTTCCTCAATACGCGTTGCGCGCTCGCGGGAAGATAGGCCATAGACACGCCCCACATAGTCGAGGAATTCCCTCGCCGTCATCCACGGATAGACCGAAGGGTCTTGCGGCAAGTACCCGATGCGGCGGCTCGCCTTACCCGGATCCGCAGTGACCTCCACCCCATCGACCCAGGCCCGTCCTGCGTCGGCATGTGCCAGGCCCGTCAGGATGCGAATGGTCGTCGTCTTGCCGGCGCCATTCGGTCCCAGGAACCCATAAACTGAGCCCGCCTCGACAGAAAGGCTGAGCCCGACGAGCGCCTGGACGTTGCCGAAATCCTTGGTGAGACCCTCGATACGTATGGCCGTCAAATTACTCCTCCCGTCCCATGAGCAGGTAGATGACCGGACCGAGGATGTTGATAAACACGATCACCGCCGCCCAGGCCCATTTGGGACCCCGGGTGCGCTCACGACGGATCAGATCGACCAGAGCGACGACCATGAGGGCAATCTGGAGCAGGAGAATAGGAACCAGGTAAGGCAGCACTTCGATCAGCGTATCTATTGCGATCATCCCTCCCGGTCTGGAGAAAGTTGGCAGACAGTTGCACCGGCAACGAGGCCTGCCCTCATCACCGATACAGGGCAAGCAAACTCGGTGAGTGCGCCGCCCTTGGGATTAAAGCTTGGCCGCGACGGCCTGGGCCATCTCCAACGTAGAGTTGGAGCCGCCCATATCATAGGTCCGGACCTTCCCTTCGGCAATCACGGCCGCCACGGCGCCTTCCAGTTCGGCGGCCTTGTCGGTCTCGCCCAACCAATCCAACATCATTTTGGCCGCCAGAATCGTCGCGATGGGGTTCACCTTGTACTGCCCGGCATACTTGGGCGCCGAACCGTGGGTTGGCTCGAACACAGCGTACTTGGATCCGATGTTGCCGCTGCAGCCAAAGCCCAGGCCGCCCACCATCTGGGCGCACAGATCCGAGATGATATCGCCGAACAGGTTGGTGGTCACCACCACATCATAGTTAAAGGGGTTCTTGAGCAGCCACATGCCCATGGCGTCGATGTTGGCGTTGTCAAATTGGATCTCGGGATACTCGGCGGCTACCTTGCGCGCCGCGTCCATAAACACCCCATCAGTCTGGCGCAACACGTTGGCTTTGTGCACCGCCGTGACCTTCTTTCGGCCATGCTGGGCCGCATACTCGAACGCCGCCCGCACAATCCGCTCCGATCCGCCCGGCGTGATGGCCCGGATCGAGATGGCCGCATCGCGGGGGAGCTTTTCCGCGCCCTTGACCGCATAGAATTCGTCTGGCACCTTGTCAAATTCGACGCCGATGTACATCCCTTCGGTATTCTCCCGAAAGACCACCAGGTCGATGCCGTCTTTGTAGTTCAGGGAGTTGCCCGCATAGGCCTTGCAGGGACGCAGGCAGATGTACAGATCGAGCAACTGCCTCATGCGGACGATGGGGCTGCGATAGCTGTAGCCCTTGCCCTGGAGTTCGGGCGCCAGCTCCTGGTTCGAGACGTCCTTGCCCTTGGAGGTGATGGCGCCAAAAAAGGCGCAGTCGGTCTCTTTCATCATATCCAGCGTGCGCTGGGGCAGCGGATCGCCCTCCTGGCACCACATTTCCCAGCCGATGTCGCCGTGGATATATTCTGCATCCAGCGCCATCCGGTCCAGTACGATCTTGGCTGCCTCAGTTACATCGATCCCCACCCCGTCCCCAGGTAGCCAGGCTATCTTGTATTTGGCCATGTTTCGTATCCTCCTCGCGTTGCGATTTTTCAAAGGGTCGGGCCGTTGGCTTGCTACCCGAGTCCCAATTTGTGCTTGACGTGGGGGACCAATCCCCCTGCATCCAGGATTTCCATCACCGAGGGCGCCAGCGGAGGGAACGCGTATTCGGCGCGGGGAGTGAACACCTTTCCGGCCTCAAAGTCGACCGTGACCTCTTGGCCGCTCTCCACCGAGTCCACGGCATCGCAGGTGACAATAGGCAACCCCTCGTTGATGCAGTTCCGAAAGTAAATGCGGGCAAAGGAGCGGGCCACGATGGCGCCCACCCCGACCTCTTTTAGGCAGATGACGGCCTGCTCGCGAGAGCTGCCGCAGCCCCAATTCTTGCCGGCGACGATAATGTCGCCGGGACGGACCTTCTTGACGAACTCGGGATCGAGATCCTCCAACGCATGCTCGGCCATCTCTTTCCGGTCGGTGATGCTGTAGGTGTACTTGCCCGGAAAGATCACGTCGGTATTCACATCATCCCCGTATTTCCAGACTCGTCCTGTGATTATTGTGTTCAAGGTGTTCCTCCCATGATGCGATAGAACTTGGTCTCCAGGTGTCGCACACTACCTCTAGTTCCACGTCACGGTAATGCGTTGGTATTGCCAGCCGCGGCGTGGATCGTTGCCCGCATTGGCGGCGTGGATATTGCGCGGATTCGCCCCGTTGGCGCTCATGGCCATCACGGCCCACCCCTTACCGTTTTGATCGCTCAGATAATAGATGTAGAGACCATCAGGCGACCAGGCCGGGAGCGCGTCATTGCCCGAGTTTTTGGTCAACTGTTTCCGCCCCGATCCGTCGGCATTCACTACAAAGATCTCGAAATCGCCATCTTCGCGACTCCAATAGGCGATCTGCTTGCCGTTGGGCGAAACCGCGGCCCCGCCACCGGCATCACTGGTGAGCTGGCGCTTGCCCCCGCCATCCGGGTTGATGCGGTAAATTCCGCACTTGTTGTTCTCACAGGTATCGTAGGCGATGAAACCGCCGTTCAGGCTCCAGCTTGGCCGCAAGCCCGGTGTGAGCTTGTGGTCGTCCGATCCATCGAGATTGACGATATGGATCCAGGGCTGGCCATACAAGTTGGCATAAGCCAGGCGATTGGCCTTGGGCGCCCATGTGGGGAACGACGCTTCTCCGTTGTGGACAATGTGCGCTGAGGTCTGCTTGTTCAGATTCCAGACATAGATCCCATCAAGCCAGTGATAAAAGGCAAACTGGTTGCCGTCGGGCGCAAAGACCGGCTCACTGGCTTGGCCGGCACCCTCGATCTTGAATGCCTCACTCCCATCGCCGTTCATCCCCCACAGGCTGTAATTCTGCAGATCGGGCCCCTGATAATTTGTATAAACCACAAAGTAGGATGCCAGCGAAACCGGTTTGGTCGTCGGCTTGGCGGTCGGCGCAGTCGTGGGCGCCACGGTAGGTGGCGCTGTGGGTGGCGCTGTGGGCGGCGCTGTGGGTGCGACGGTAGGGGGTTCCGTGGGCGGTGCTGTGGGCAGTACCAACACATCTGTCGCCGCCGGTTGAACGGGCTGGACCGCAGCGCCTGTCGTGGGAGAGGGCAGCAGCACATCGCCTCCCTCAGGGGCAGGCGTAAAGGTGGCCGTCACGACCTGGACCCGAGTCTGTGGTGTGTAGGTGGCCGTCACCACCTGGACCTGGCTTTGCGGGGTAAAGGTGGCGGTGATGACCAGGATCTGAGGGGTGGGCTCAGGCCCCCCACAGCCCAACAATAGCAGCGCCAGCAGGGCCAGGAACAAGGCAGCCACTTCCCTCCCTGGGGAAGAAAACAATGTGCAAAGATCCCTTTGGTTCTTCATCGTTTCTCCTTGTCATGGCAGATGGCCCTCGCCTCGATTGCCTGTTGCCTATCGGGCGGGTCCGTTGCCCGATTCCAGTTTCTAGACGGTTCTCGGATCGGCGATGACGCCGGCCAATGCCGAAGCGGCCACGGTGGCCGGGCTGGCCAGATAGATCTCGGCGTCGCGGCTGCCCATTCGACCCTTAAAGTTCCGGTTGGCGGTGGAAATCGTGCGCTCGCCGGGGGCCATGCAGCCTTCATGGGCGCCCAGGCAAGGCCCGCACCCCGGGTTCAAGAGAGTCGCGCCGGCGGCCACCAGATCTGACACCACGCCGGCTGCGATGGCCTCCAGGAGGATCTCGCGCGAGGCAGGCAACACCAGCAACCGCACCCAGGGGGCGATATGCTTGCCCCGCAGGATCTCGGCGGCGGCAGCCAGATCCTCCAGCCGGCCGTTGGTACACGTGCCGATGAGGGCCTGCTGGATCTCCAGACCGACCACCTCGGTCACCGGCACCACATTGTCCACCCGGTGGGGTTTGGCCACCTGAGGCGCCAGCGTGCTCACATCGTAGAACAGTACCTGAGCATAGGCCGCATCGGGATCGGGATGGATCTCCTGGTAGGGCTGGTCGGTGCGCTCGGCCAGCCAGGCCCTCGTCACCGCGTCGGGCGCCACATAGCCGTTCTTGGCGCCCATCTCGGCGGCCATGTTGCACAGCACCTGGCGACTGCCGATGCTCATGGCCTCGATGGCCGGGCCGGCAAATTCCACCGAGCGGTAATCGGCGCCGTCGGCGCCAATGTCGCCGATAATGCGCAGGATCAGGTCTTTGGCCGAGATCCTCTGAGGCAGGGCCCCCTCGACGACAATGCGCAAGCTTTCGGGCACGCGCAACCAGATCTCTCCTGTGGCCATGACCGCCGCCGCTTCGGTGCGGCCGATGCCTGCCGCAAAAGCCCCCAGGGCCCCATGGCTGGGGGTGTGTGAGTCGCTACCCACGATCAGCAATCCGGGGAGGGCATGGCCCTTTTCCGGCATCACCTGATGGCAAATGCCTTCGCCCACATCGAAAAAGGCCGAGATGCCCTGCTCGCGGACAAACTCGCGCGTCTCTTTGTGGCTTTGGGCATAGGTCTCGTTGGCCGCAGGCACCACGTGATCGAGGATGATCACGTTCATCGTGGGATCGGCCACCCGGTCTACCCCGATTTTGCGAAAGGTTTTGGCAATGGCCGACGTGTTGTCGTGGGTGAGGAGCTTGTCGGGTCGCACCGTGACGATTTGGCCTGGCACAGTTTCGTCGAGGCCCGCCTTCAGGGCCAGGATCTTTTCCGCAAATGTCTTTCCCATCTGTCATGCACCCCCTTTGATGCCTGAATGACGATCTGAAACATCGAGAACCCAGCCAGCCTGACGATACCTCGTCTTGCAGTTCCTATTCTATTCGATTTTGCAGCGCTTGTCAAAACCGTCCCGAATGACCAACTTGCCAAGCCCCTTACCTGGTGCTATAATGGCATTCTATCTCTCTCGGCAGGCAGACCCTTGGAAGCACTGGAACACCAACTGGTCGAGTTTCTTACCAATCTATTTCAGACCATCGATTGGTTTGGGGTGGTGGTCATCATGGCGTTGGAAAGCGCCAACATCCCCATTCCCAGCGAGGTCACCATGCCCCTTGCAGGCTGGATGCTGGTCCAGGCCCGGGGAGGCTCGGCGCAGCAGGCTTTTCTGTTAGGTGGGCTATGGGGCGCAATGGGCTGCACTCTGGGTTCGATCCTGTCCTATGCCCTGGGTGCATGGGGCGGGCGTCCCCTCGTGGAACGCTATGGCCGGTACATCATGGTGAGCGAAGAGGACCTGGAGAAGGCGGACCACTGGTTTGGCCGCTGGGGAGATTGGGCGGCATTTCTCTCTCGCTTGCTGCCCATTGTACGTACCTTTATCAGCTTCCCGGCCGGCGTGGTGCGCATGCATTTCGGGCGATTTCTTGCCTACAGCTTTGTCGGCTCGTTCTTGTGGTGCGGCCTGCTGACCCTGGGAGGCTTTTTCTTTGGCGAGCACTGGGAAGAGTTGAGGGCCATTATGCGGCCCTTTGACATCCCCATCGCCATCGCCATCGGGGTTGGCCTGGCCTACTATGTGGTCCACCATATCCGACGGGGAAAAAGGAAATCTGCCGCCTAATAGAAAGATGAATAATGACTGAATCGAACCATCCGTTGCCCGATAGTTATGAAGGTCTCCTGAATCGCGCCCAGGCTGCCTACAGAGCTGGCGATCTGGCCGGCACCATTGTCCTATACCGGCGCGTCACCGACAAGCTGGGGAGGCTCAGCAAGCAGGTGCTAGCCCGACGGCCTGAACTGGCAGACATGCACCGTCAGGCTCGACTGGAGCTGACTGGTCTTCTTCATGGCGAAGGACGCTTTGCCGAGGCCATCGAGGTCGAGCAGGTTCTCCTGGAAACCCATCCGGACGAAGCCCCGAAATGGCGCAGCGACCTGGCCATCTTGCGCATCTCCAAGGGCGAAGTGGAAACCGGCCTGGTCGAGCTCAAAGTGCTGGCCGAAGAAACTCCTGACGATCCGGCCCGCTGGCTGGTTTTGGCCCGCGAAAACCGGATCGAAGGACGGCTGAACCCGGCCCAATCGGCCCTGGAGCACGCTGTGGCCTCGGCAGATCCGACCGATGCGGAAATGCAAGCCCGGATCTGTTTTGAAGAGTTTTGGCTGTATCGGGACTGGGGCAAATTGGACGAGGCGGCAGACGCGTGGGAAAGGGCTGTGGGCCATTGGCCCGAGGCTGCCAAGAGCGTCCGCGAAGTATATACCATGTTCACCAACGTGGGCCGCTACAACGACGCCCGGCGCTATATTGACCGCGATGAGAACGCCTTGCAGGCCGGCTTCCAGCGAGGCCTCGTCGCCAGCATGACCGGCAATTCCACCCAGGCCAAAAAATACTGGCAAGAAGTGGCTCAACAAAACCCCGACGAGGTCGAGTATGGGCAGGATGCCTGGGTAGAATCTCTTTTACGGCTGGGTACCCCAAATCCTGCTCTGGCCTGGCTGCAAAAAGCCCTGCCTCAGGGCACGTCTGTGCGCCTCTTGATCCTGACCGGCATTGCCTGGGCGATGCACGATGATGTGGAGCTGGCGGCCCATTTCTTCAAAGACGCCATCCAGGTGCTGCGCTACAGGCGACCACCCAAGCAAAAGCTCGACAGCGCCGACTGGCATTTGCTTGAGGCGGTGGTGGCCAACGCAGAGACCAAAAAAGCACTCAAATCCTACTTTGCGGTGGTCGACACCCTCTGGAGTGCTTAGTACTACTACCACACTTTACACAACAGCCCATTTGATGGACAATGGTGGCCACACCAAGCCACCGGAGGGCCGATGACTGCTGAAGAATTGGATGAGGTCGCGCTACTCCGCGGTCACCGAAGAGCTTATCGACAAGTGCCAACGGGACTACCAAGCCGGACGCGATCTGGGTCGCTCCCTCCCGGGCTTGAGCGCGTTAGAAGCCGCCGTCATCGCCACCGAATCGCTGGAAGCCGATCGCCTGCTGAGAGCCTCGCCAAAGATGATCCTGACCAATCCCTTCGACGCATTGCAGTTCCACGACGATGTTTCTGATGAAGAAGCCGTTGAGCGGACGAAGTATGACCTACGCTGGAAAGTGGCACTGAATCTAGCTCTTGACTTCCCAGGGTTCCACCCCACTAACTTGACCAAGTACCGCAATCGTCTCAGCGAGAATGGCCAAGAGCGCTATGCCTTCAACCGTTTCATTGCCGTGGGCCGGGAAGCAGGCTTCATTCCCGACCGAGTCACGTTACTGACGGACACGACCAACGTCAAGGGCGCAGGAGCTGTTCAGGACACCTACACCTTGCTGCGCAAAGGCCTCCGCAAGCTGTTAAAGGCTGCTGGCTTTCACATTCCTGGCAAGCGCCAAGGACGCGCGCCCCGGATACAGGACCTGATCGAGCGCTACGTCGATCAGGACAGCAAAGCCGATATTGACTGGGCGGACCCCCAGCAGCGACTGCGCCACCTTCAGGTCCTGGTCGAGGATGTAAAGGCCGCCTTGGACTTGGCTGCGGAAAAGAGTGACAATGACGAGGTGCGTTATCTTGGCTGGCTCTTGACCAAGATTCTGGGTGATGATGTCGTCACCGATGAAGATGGCCAGGCCCAGATCGGTCAAGGGACAGCCCCCGACCGGATCATCAGTATCACCGAGCCGGATATGCGTCATGGGCGTAAGAGCAAAGCCCAGCGGTTCGACGGGTTCAAAGCAGTGGTGTCGACAGAGCAGAGCAGTGAACTGATCCTGGATATCGCCGATGTTATGGCCTCGGGCAGCGATGGTGCCCATTTGATGCCGACCATTGCACGCACGGAGGCAGAAACCGCGGTGACCGTCGAACGAGTGGTAGGTGACGGAGCTTGTGGCTCAGGCAAGAATCGGGCTGCTTGCACTGAGCGGGATGAGGCTATCGACCTGGTCTCGCCTGTGGCCCAACCCTCCGACCCTGAGGTCCACCAGTCGGCATTCGAGATTGACCTAAAGGCTCGAAGCGCAACTTGCCCTCAAGGACATACCACTGCGGGGCAACTTGGCCCAAAGCAAGATGGACGACCGACCTGGCTGTTCACCTTTCCTCGGGCAACCTGTGAGGCCTGCCCTTTGTTCGAGCGGTGTGTGCGGAGCAAGAAGACGGGCCGCACTGTACGAGCTGGTCCCTACGAAGCCTATCTGCAAGAGGCTCGAGCTCGGCAACAGACCGAGGCATTTGATACGGCCTACCGGCTCCATCCGGCCGTCGAGCGGAAGAGCGGCGAACTGGTCAGGCATGGTCTGCGCCACACTCGCTACATCGGCGAAAGGAAGCGACAGCTGCAGCGATTGTGGCTGGGAGCAGGGGTAAACCTGAAGAGCCTTTTCACCCTTGCCCAGGCTCAAGGAGAGGATCTCAGACCAATTCTGGGCAGTCTGGGACTGCAAAAGACGGAGCTGATGATGTAACAGGCCAGAAGGCGGCAAGACACCACTACTCAACCGGGCGGCGAGGCGTTTCCTTTGAGCGGAAACGCCTCGAATTCGGCCTTGCAGTCTGGTGAACGGTGTTCCTGGCTGTCGAATCGGCTTCACACTGAGTTGTAAAGGTACAATTGCCCCCACAAGGGGGTTGTTCAGGAGCTACCTAGACCATTCGATGGAACAGGAGTAGTTTTTTGACCTCACCGATGGCCCGCGTGACGTCGATCCCTCGCGGGCAGGCAGCCACGCAGTTGAAAATTGTCCGGCAGCGCCACACACCCTCCCGGTCGTTGAGGATCTCCAGGCGCTCGTGGGCGCCTTGATCGCGGCTGTCAAAAATGAACCGGTGAGCCTGGACGATGGCGGCTGGACCCACATAGTCGTGGTTTCCCCAAAAGGAGGGGCAGGCGCTGGTGCAGGCGCCACACAGGATGCACTTGGTGGTATCGTCGAATCTGGCTCGCTCGTCAGGGCTCTGATGGCGTTCGGCTGGCGGGTCGGGCTGGTAGCTGATCAAGTAGGGTTTGCTCGAGAGATACTTGGCAAAAAAGGGTTCCATGTCAACCACCAGGTCCTTGATGATGGGAAAACCCCTTAGAGGCTCTACCGTCACGTGGGGTCCCAGCTCTTTCATCAACACTTTGCAGGCCAGGCGGTTGACGTGGTTGATGGTCATAGCGTCCGATCCGCAGATGCCATGGGCGCAGGATCTTCGGAAGGTCAGGGTGCCATCCTGATGCCCTTTGATCTCGTGGAGGGCATCGAGCAGTCGGTCGGAAGGCTCGACCTCCACCTGAAATTCCTGCCAATGGGGTTTGGCGTCCTGGTCGGCATTGAATCGCTGGATTTTGAGGGTGACGTGCATCGGTCGCTTCCTTCCGGTTTGCTCTAATAAGTCCTGGGTTTGGGCTCAAAGCGGGTGATGGATACCGGCTTGTACGTGAGTCGGGTGCCTTGGTCGGTGCGATAGGCCAGGGTGTGTTTCAGCCAATGTTCATCGTCACGCTCGGGATAGTCCTCGCGCGAGTGGGCGCCGCGACTCTCGCGGCGGGCCAGGGCGCTCTCGGCTGTGACCTCGGCCAAATCCAAAAGATACCCCAGTTCGATGGCTTCCAGGAGTTCGGTGTTGAACGTGCGGCCCTTGTCTTGAAGGCGAATCTGGGTGTAGCGTTCCCGCAATTCGCCGATTTTGTGCAGGGCTTCCCCGATCTGTCCCTCGACGCGAAAGACGCCCACCTGGTCCATCATGGTCTGTTGGAGATCTGCGCGGATGTCGGCGGTCTTTTCCCGACCCTTGCTGGAAAGCAGCCGCTCTACCTCGTCGCGGGCCTTGTCGGCAGGGTTGGGCGGTAGAGAACAAAACTCGTTCTGGTGGACAAAGCGGGTCATGTCGCGCCCTGCCCGCCGGCCAAAGACCACCAGGTCGACCAGGGAGTTGGTTCCCAGCCGGTTGGCGCCGTGCACCGACACGCAGGCGCACTCGCCAGCCGCATAGAATCCCGGCAGGGGGGTGTTCTTTTCATCGGTGACCACGCGCCCGTCCACGTCGGTGGGGATACCGCCCATGGCATAGTGGGCGGTGGGCTGCACGGGCATGGGTTCGGTCGCCGGATCGACGCCCAGATAGGTGCGGCAAAAGTCGGCAATGTCGGGCAGCTTGGTCTCGACGATCGATCGGCCCAGATGGCTGGCATCCAGATGGACATAGTCCTTCCCGTCGATACCCCGCCCGGCCTGGATTTCGAGATAAATAGCCCGCGACACAATGTCACGAGGCGCCAGGTCCAGCAAGGTGGGGGAGTATCGCTCCATGAATCGCTCGCCGTCTTTGTTGAGCAGAATGCCTCCCTCGCCTCGCACTGCTTCGGTGATGAGGATGCCCATCTTGCGAATGCTGGTGGGGTGGAACTGGAAAAATTCCATATCTTCCAGGGGAAGGCCGCGCCGAAGGGCAATGGC
>CAYVLO010000053.1:0-11991 GCA_964452125.1 uncultured Anaerolineaceae bacterium
AAGGAGAACATGGCGAGCAAGGTATTTCTTGCACGGTCATCGTTCTCCTTTCCAAGTCGGTCCCGCGCAAAGCGGGACGTCGGGGGACAGTGGTGTTTCCACCCCTGCCTGTGATCCACCCGGCACCTGCCGGGGGATCCCCTGGGTTCGCCCAGGGTCTGGCCCAACGGACCCTAGCTGTCTGCCTTAGGCCCGAGGGCTCGGAGAGACCCCGTCTATTCGTTTCCTGGATACATCGCTGCCAGTAGCCTCTTTGTTCTCTCCTTGGGCGACGCCTCCCACGGAACGCTATCGGCCTCCCGCATGAGAATCACCTCGGCCGCGTCATCAACCATGCGGCCCAAATCTACGTCGCTGGCGATCACTACAGCATCGCAGTAGCAGACGTCCCGGCACAGCCCACAGTCGACACAGTGAGCCACCCGGAACGCAACGCCGGCTCTGCCATCCTGTTCCGCTTTCGTCAGTGCGCCTGTAGGGCAGAAGAAAGCGCACATCTGGCAGCCGGTGCAGGTGGCCTTGAAGTCGAGCTGCGCCACAAGCCCACGGCTGATCTCAGTGCCAGCGCCCCCTGGCCTGCTCAGCCGTCTCAAGGCTCCCAGCAGGAGCTGTCGTTTGGCCGGCAGGCGCGTTGGCAGTTCGCCTCTCCTGGGTGCCTGGGCCTCTTCAGGCAGTGAGCCGTGGTCTCCCCGCACGCTCTCCATGGTGACGGCCGCCGTCCGGGCCGTTTCGCGGGCCAAGAGGCTGAAGAACGCCCGGCGTGAGGGGCCATCGACGGCCCCAAGCTGCCGGGCCTTCTCGCTGAGCTCCGGCGGCAGGTGCGGACTGAAAGCGATCCGCTGCGCGATGCCAAAGGCCTGCAACCAGGCGTTCGACCTCTCCACGACCGTCCCGGCCACGGTCCGGCCGCCGGCCTGCGGGCATTCCTGGCAGGCACCATCCATCAGCCAGACGGCCGATATCCCCATGGAGACGGCGCCTATCAGGATTGACTCATCCAGCCTGCCCAGACACGGTACCTGCATGAAGGGCTCTGCCTCCTTACTTCGCATCTCCCGATAGCGCGGGCAGGCAAAGGCCAGCCACTCTCTCTCCTGTGCCAGTTCCTTGATCTGGATGAGCAGCTCCGTGTTCGTCGGGGATCGGGCCTCAAAGACCCCCGTGGGGCACACCGTGGCGCAGACCCCGCACCCGGTGCATCGATCTGGGTCAACCTGCACTGAATCGTCCCAGGCAATGGCCTGCACGGGACAGGCATCGGCACAAAGCGTGCAGGTCGAGCGGCGGTGTCTGAGTTTGGTACACTGCCTGGGATAGACCCGCATGGACCGGCTGTCCAGGCGGGTCAGAACATCCAGGACTTGGTCTACTCCCACTTCTATCATAGCTGACACCTCACCAACCCTTTTCTCTTCTCGTCTTTCTGCCCCGATAGGTGCAACGCACTTAATCGAACAGAATCAGGCTGTCTTGAGGTCGAGCTTCGGTTCCAGAAATCGTTGGACCAAAGAGCCCAAGTGCGTTGCACCTCATGGCCGAGTTGTCACCTTTCACGGTGGGCACTTGGAACAGATCGACCTGAACAGCGTCGTGCTCAAGTAGCGTTCACCCCGATCGGGCAAGATCGTAACGATCGTGCCAGAGTCCATCCCCTTGGCCATGCGCAGGGCACCTGCCACGGCTGCACCACTTGACATGCCGACGAGCAGGCCCTCCTTCATAGCCAGTAGCCGGGTCATCTCAAAAGCCTCACCGTCTTCAACGGTGATCTTTTCGTCCAACTGCTTCGGATCGTAGATTCCAGGGACCATCGACTCGCGCATGTTCTTGAGTCCCTGGATAGTGTGTCCCACGGTCGGTTCAACCCCGACGATTCGGACGGCTGATATTCGCTCCTTCAGGTATGCGCCCGTCCCCAGCAACGTCCCAGTAGTCCCTATCCCGGCCACGAGTACGTCGATGTCTCCTCCGGTTTGCGCCAGGATCTCTGGGCCAGTGGTCTCGTAATGAGCGAGGACGTTGTTCTCGTTTTCGAATTGGTTCGGCATGTAATATCTGTCCGGCTCTGCAGCGAGGAGCCGGTGCGCCCTGCGGATCGCCCCGTCCGTGCCTTCCCTTGCCGGCGTAAGAACCACCTCGGCGCCAAAGGCCGCCAGGATCAGTTGCCTCTCTGTGCTCACGCACTCTGGCATGAAAAGCCGGACACGGTAGCCTTTGGCGGCCCCTATCATGGCCAGGGCGATCCCCGTGTTTCCTGAGGTCGCCTCGACGATCGTTTTCTCCTGGTCGAGTTCGCCAGCTTCCTCGGCCTTGACGATCATATAGTACGCAGGACGATCTTTGACAGAACCCCCAGGATTGGCCGCCTCCAGTTTTCCGAATATCCTGAGGCCCGGTCTGTTGCTGTTCAGATTCGTCAACTCCACAAGGGGCGTATTCCCGATGGCGGACAACAAACTCGGGACTCCAACCTTGGTCGCAGGAGTTGGCATCGTCCCCAGACGCTCGTGGCGGAAGCTCACAGAAATATGCGGCTCCCCTGTCCTGATCCCCGGCTCACCCCGCTTCACCCTCATTACGTCCCCTCACTCGTCCACCAGGCCGCGTTAGCGGACCTGCACCAAACACTCGTCCTGCGTCACCCATTAGCTGGCAGCGGGTCCTCAGACGTACACCGGTGCCCTACCGGTAGCGATACTTCATCGGAATGTACGGTTCCTCAGTGCCGAACCCTGGCCCCACCCATTTGACCCACATAAAGACGCCGCACTCGTCCACCAGGTCGCGAGAGCTGACCTGCACCTCGGGCCACTCCTGGATGGCCAGCAGCTTCTCGTACGGGTCCTCGATGATCATGCTATTTATCGCCAGGCTCAGGATGATGACCACCAGGAAGATGAGCAACGGTACGCGGTTTTCCGGCGCCGTCGCCCGGCGCGCAGGCGCAAAGGCCCTGGCCCTCCCGCGCTCGTCCTTCTCGATGGCACTCGAGACCCCCTCTTGCGTTCGGCGTGGGCCACTGAGTGGATCTGAACTCTGTCCCGTCTTCTGTTCACCCGAAGCCATTGGCACGTCTCCTACAGTCTGCTTGACGCGAGCCATCTGCTCCGATGGTAGCATCGTAATCCAATTGGGAGGCCCGGCGAATCGTTTCGGTGTCCCACTCTGCATACAGGGGTCGGCGGACCTTATCCACTTCCTTGGCATTGATCAGAGCATCCACGTCTGGCACGCAAAGGTGAGCTTTCGCGATGTCAGGGTGTTCGGCGACTATCCTTCTCAGAAATTCCCGGCTCATCTCCTCAACCTGCACCTCGACGGATGGACCCCGCCCTAACCCATAGCACCGAAACCAGTCAGGGTGGTCAGTTTCGGACCAAGTCACTGTGCAGAGAGGATCCGCAACGATGACGATAGAATCGCCGCTGATCACCGGCAGGTAGGGATATAGACGACAGCGTAGCGGCCGGTACTGAGGAATCGTGCAATGGGTGGGTCTGTGTGCATCAAAGAAAGCACACACTCCTGGCGGGCGCTGGCGTGGGCGTACCAATCCATTCCGCTCGAACAGGTAGGCGGCCATTTCGAACGGGAGTCGCTCCGCCTCACCGTGAAAGAACATCGTGTTCACGCAGCAGCACACGCAGCCGGGCTGGCATTCGAAACGGCGCGGTGTGGTTGAATGCCAGACGACAGGCAACGTGCTGATTGTGGCGAGATCTGGTGCTGCCCCATTCAACATTCTTTCACCTCAAGGCCTGCACAACCCACTCCAGAACCCGCGTGGTTACCACATTGAAGTAGATCAACCCCAGGTAAAAGCCCAGGCCATAAGCCCAGAAGGTCTTTTTGCCCTCCGCGGCCATGATATGCAAGCGGTAAGGACACCCGCCTGACAGGCAGCCAAAGAAACCCAGCCCTAACCCTCCGACCATGGCGAACAACCAGGCCGATCTCAGGTTCATGCCTGGCGTGTCCAGGAGCATCGGGAAGCCGGGCACGTTGCCACCCAGGAAGTTGAACAGCACAAAACCCCCGACAGCTCCCACGACGGTGCCGAGCATACCCTTCAGGATGTAGGTGTCACGGGTCAGGAAAAAGTCCCGGTAGCCGGCGATGTAGCACAGCCGGGCTCGCTGGCCCAAATAGCCGATCACAAAACCAAACACCAGGGTGACGATCCCTACCTTCATTTCTGCATCCTCTCCCGGACCTGGCGCCGTGCCCGTCGCCGCAGCCATGCACTGCCCAGCACGACTCCAATGATCATGCAGGCATAGCCCACGATGCCGATCAGGCTGCCATAGGAACTGACGATGATGATGCGGATGGGGCACGAGCCCAGGATCAGGCCAAAATTGATGACGAGAAAGCCAGTGATGAAGTGGTAGATGGGTTCCCTGGCGGGCTCCACCCGGAACTCGCCGTTCCGGCGTGCGGCGACGTAAGCGCCCAGCACGATGCCCAGCACCGTCATCACGGGCCAGTCCACCGAGACGGTGACATTCCCCCAGGTGGTGCCCAGCAGGTGGTCACTGATCCAGTTGACCAGATCCTTGGGGTGGCAGACCATGCAGATGCCATAGGCCGGCGGTGGGATGATCTCAAAGTAAGCCTGGATGAGGGCGGCGCCCAAGCCCATCACCAGCCCCGCCTGGAAAGCGGTGACCTTGAACTCTCGCAACCTACGCATGGCTGCCTTCTACCTCCCCGGCCATGACCTGCCTCAGGGCGTCTGGAATGCAGGCAATCAAGTCGCCGATATGCGTCGCGGGTGTCGGGTCGCACAACAGCCCGGCGATGCGGTTCATGCGGGCCGCGATGAGGCTGGCCTGCACGGGCTCGTAGCCTCCATAGACCAGCGCCGCCACGGCGCCGGTGATGGTGTCGCCGGTGCCGCCTATGGCCTCCATGGCGGCAATGTTCGGCTCGCTGACGACGTGCAGGATCTCCCCGTCCCGGGCGATGTAGTCGGTCTCCCCTTTCACCAGCAGCACCCTGGACGCATCGCGGTGGGCGTAGGCCTGGGCAATAAGCCGCGGCATATCGGTGGTGTCGACCTCGGAGATAAAGTGGCGTACATAGGCAGGATGCAGGGCATCGGCATCGGACAAGAAGGCCAGCTCCCCTGGATCGGGCGTGAACAGGTCGAACTTGGGCGCGAGGCCAGCCGCTTTCACCGCGTACATCCCGCCTGCATCGCCGATCAGGAAGGGCCGCTTCTTCCAGCTCAGGATCTCCTCCACTGCCTCGGTGATCAGCTTGGCTTGCGGCACGATGTAGTGCAGCACCAGCACGTCCGGCGCCAGCGCTTTGGCCTCTTCCACCAGAAACCGGTACAACATCCGGCTGCCGCTCCCATCGCCGATGCAGCCGGCGGTGACGCCGTAGGGCGCCTCCAGCCCCAGTGTCTCGCATACTACCGCGGCTGTGGCCATCATCGCTGTCGTGCAGTGCATCAACTGCCCGTAGGGGATCTCCAGGCCCCCGTCGATGCGCAAGGCGTCGCCGTAGCTGACGCGTCCGGAGACGAGTTCGAGTCCAGGATGAGGCACCGTTCCCACCAAGAGCAGCATGCTCACCCCCTCTCCCCGACGATTTCCAGGCAGCGGTTGTACGCCCGGTCGGCGCTGTAGGCGCACAGCGTGTAGCCAAACGTTCGCGGCGGCGTGGCCTCGCCCAGCCTCTTGCCCATCAGGTTCTGGGTGATGTTGGGCACGTCCGACCCCGCGCCCCCGGACACATTGACGATCTCGAGCGTCTCTTTGTCGTAGGTGATCTTGACGTTGCCGCAGCGCACCATCATCCAACGGCCAAAGTCCACCTCTTTATAGATGTTCAGACGGCGCAGATCCACGATCTCGGGGAATACGATGTCGATGTACGGGATCTCGAGCTCGTCCAGGATCCGCTCGATGCCCACCTGCTGCTGGGCATCGATCAGCAGCCCCAGGTCGCAGCCCAGGCGCACTTCGGGCGGAGGACCCACCACCTGGGATTCAAAACCGGCGGCTTTGAGGGCCTCGTCGGCCTGCATGCCATCCTGAACCAATTCGAACAGGATAATAGCCCACTTCCTGTCTTTTTCCTCCTTCGGCTTCTTGCGGACGAAGGGCAAAGGCATCAACCACCTCCGTGCAACTGAGAATCTGTGAAGAAAACGCCCCACCAGGGTCTCACCGCCGCACCCCCCGCAGCGATTGGCGCGCCAGGTGTTCCAGGGCCGCCACCACCCAGTCCACGTCCTCCAGTGTGGTAAAGTAGCTGGGCGACAGCCGGACCGTGCCCGTCGGGAAAGTGCCTATGGTCCGGTGCGCCAGCGGGGCGCAGTGCAACCCGGTGCGCACTGCCACGTCAAAGTCCTGGTCCAGCGCCACCCCCAGGTCGGTCGGCTCCCACCCCTGAAGCGTCACCGATGCCACGCCGACCTGGCGCTCCACGTCGCTCGGACCGTATATCGTCATGCCGGGCACCGCCGACAGCCCGTCGAGCAACCGCTGCATGACGGCCTTCTGGTGGGCGCGGATCTGGTCGATGCCGGCATCCAGGACAAACCGCACGCCTGCACCCAGCCCTGCCAGACCAACCGTGTTCAGGGTCCCGGTCTCGAACCCCTCCGGGAAACCGTTGGGCTGCCGCTCCTCTTCAGAGCGGGTGCCCGTGCCGCCTTGCCGTATCGGCCGGAGCGAGACACGCTCGCCGACCACCAGCCCGCCCGTCCCTGGAGGTCCCAACAGCTCCTTGTGTCCCGGGAACGCCAGGAGGTCGATCTGCATCGCCTCCACGTCGATGGGCAACGCCCCGGCCGTCTGCGCCGCGTCGACCAGCAACAGACCGCCGCGTGCGCGCACCCCGGCCCCAATCTCGGCGATGGGCATCACGGTGCCGGTGACGTTGGAGGCGTGGGTCAGGGCCACCAGGCGCGTCCCGTTCCCCATGGCCGCAAAGACCTGCTCCGGATCCAGCGAACCGTCGTTGGCGCACGGCACACGGGTCACCCTCACTCCGCGCTCGGCCAGCGCCGACAAGGGCCGCACCACGGCATTGTGCTCCATGCTGCTGGTGACCACGTGGTCACCGGGATCCAGGGCCCCGTGCAGCGCCAGGTTCAGCGCATCGGTCGCATTGGCCGCAAACACCACGCGCGAGGGATCCGGAGCGTGGAACAGCCCGGCCACCAGCACGCGCGTCTCGTCGACGACCTCGTTGGCGGCCAGGGCCAGCCGGTGCACCCCCCGGCCCGGATTCCCTGCCGAGGTGCGGAGAAACGTATCCATGGCCACGTACACCTGCTCTGGCTTTGGAAAGGTAGTCGCTGCATTGTCAAAGTAGTACATGGCCATGCGTCCTAGGCGCATCCCGTCGGTTTGGGCAGCCCTGCCAGCCGGCAGGCGCCGCGCGCCGGCCCCGCCGGAAAGAGTTGGTAGATGTACTTTAGCTTGAAGCCGGTCTCCTTGCACAGCACCCGTATGGGCGGCGCCAGCTCGTGGTCGCGATAGTACTCCCGAAGGTAGTACAGCACCTCGAAGTGATCCGCCGTCAGCGGGCCCATGCCGGCGCAGTCGGCCATGTATTGCGCCAGTCCCTCGCTCCAGGCCTCAAAGTCCTGGACGAAGCCGGCTTCATCCGTCTCCAGGGTCTGCGACCCAAAGCGCAAAATCGGCACCTTGTCGTCCCGTGAGCAGTGTCCTCGCTCCGTGAAGACGGGGACACTGCTCGTCGAATTCAGTCAAGTACTCTCGTACTGCCCTACAGCAGCGAAGAGACGTTGGCCCCGGCGGCCACCACTGCATAGCGCAGCACCAGGCCGCCTACCAGCAGGCAGAACGCCGCCAGGGTGCCCAGATCGACCGCCCGGCCCGCATCGCCCTCGCCCCGGCGAGCGCCCACCCAGATGACCAACGCCAGGGGCGCCAGGAGTCCGACCACCACCACCCCTACCCAGAAGGCGGCAGCGTAGCCCCCCGCCACCAGGTACTGCGCCGACTCTACCGCCACCACCTGCGAGCTGCCCATCAGGAACAGCAGCGAGAACAGCATCAGCACTTCCACGACCAACAGGATCACCACCGCCGGGACCAGGCTCCGCAGCGTTTCGCCCACCTCTTCGGCCTGCACCCGGGCCGGCGCGACCCAGCGCTGCAGGCCGACCAGCAGCATCACCACCGCCAGGCCACTCAGCAACGCCGAGACCAGGAAGAGCATCGGCAGCAGGGGCGTGTTCCAGAACGGCACCGCCCTCACCAGGCCCAACAGCAGGCCGGTGTAGAGGATGACACCCAGACCCAGCACTGCGGTTACGGTTCCCAGCGTCTTCTGCGTGCCCTCCTTCACCCCCATCTGCGGGAACAGCGAGAAGAGGATGTGCAGGAAGCCCAACACGATGAAGAGCGAGATCAGGATGATGCCCACCGACATCATCGAGCTCCCCGGCCGCAGGAAGCCCAGGTAGAACCGGAACGGCTGACCCAACTCGATCAGCAGCAGCAGCGCGCCCAACGCAACCAGTGGCGGCCCGGCAAAGATCCCGGGCTTGGCCAGGCGCAGGTACCGCCCCCCTAGCCACAACGCGACCATGCCCACCAGGTACGCGCCCGCACCCGCACCACCCAGAAACAGGTCCCAGGCCAACAATGGTCCCCAAACCTCTTGCAATCCCATTGTGTTACCTCCTTATGCCGACAGATAGTAGACTGAGGGCTCGGTGCCCAACTCCGGCAACAATTGGTATCCGTTCCGCTGGGCGATCAGTTTCGACACCTCGCTGTTTGGGTCGTCCAGGTCGCCAAAGACACGGGCGCCGGGAGGGCAAGTCCGGACACATGCCGGTTGCTCCCCCTTGTCCACCAACTCCATACAGAAGTTGCACTTTTCGGCCACGCCGGCCTGGTGCTTCTGGTACATCAGTTCCTCGTACGGGGTGAAGCTGTACTCGGGGGAGTGGTAGGGCTGAATCTCGGTCACAAAGGATCGAGCATCGTACGGACAGGCAACCCGACAGTAGCCGCAGCCCATGCACTTGTCATAGTCCACGGCCACGATGCCATCCGCCCGCTTGTAACTGGCACCAGTGGGGCAAACGTCCACGCAGGGCGCATTCTTGCACTGCATGCACAAAAGTGGCGTATAAAAAATGCGGCCAGTTGGATACGTACCTACCTCATGGGGCAGCACCTTGCTCCACCACACCGTGGGCGGCGTGCCGTTCTGTGTCTTGCAGGCAAACGCACAGGCATGGCAAGCCGTACACAATTTGAGGTCGATAACCATACCGTATCTCATTTCTTCTTACCTCCTAGACCTTCTCAACCTTGACCTTGACGCAAAACTGGATGTTTCCACCTACCGGGTCATGGTACTTCAGCTCAGAGGACGTCAGCGTATTGAAGTGGGTCCCCTGTCGGGCGACTGGCTTGACGTTAGCCGAAAAGCTACCGTAACAGCCAGCTATCCCAAGACACTCGGGGTGGATGCCCGCGGTCACCAGCGCTTCACCATACACCGTGTGGTCGTCAAACTGGGATACGATTTTTATCTGGTCGCCAGACGTGATGCCCTTTTTCCGTGCCGTCTCCGGGTTGATCCAAACACCCATGTGATACGGCTGGAAAGCCAGCGAGTACTCCATGAGCCAGGGGTTGTCCATCGCCATGCACATAAATCCGGCAGTGTTTTGGAAGTTGACAGCGTACAGGTCATAGTCGGCTGGCGCCTCATCCATTGGCCAAATACCCTGCCACTCGGGAAAGGGGATCAACTTGGAATATAACTCCGGCATGGGATCGAATCCATTTTCTTCCCGAAATGCCTTGTACCGATCACGCAAAAAGAGAAAGAACTCGTCGTAGAGAGGCAGACGAGTTTCCGGGGCCTTGGTGAAGCTGTACCATTCTTTGCGGCTCTTGGCAGGTGTCCCCTTAAAGCCATGGACTTTGAACCACTCCAGCCCGTATTCGTCACCCCAGGTCGCTTTGAGCTGTCTGTCGAGCACGTCCTTCCATTCGTATTTGGTGTTTGGGTCAAGCTTCAAATTATCCGGGAGTCGCAGAGAGGCGTTGATCGCCTCGTTCCACTTTGCCAGCTTGCCCAATCGGTCGGCTATATCCCTCACGATATCCATACTGTCTCTGCCATATAACCGCTCAACAACAGGCTGCCTGAGCACCGTCAGCGGTGACGCGGCGATCTCTTTGGCAGCCTCGAACTCACCCGCGGCGGTTGCCACGGTTACGACTTCCCACCGATCCAGGTAGCTCGATTCCGGAAATACAATGTCTGCCATTTCTGTTGGTTCATCAAAGTGGTAGGAAATGGCAAAAGTAAACGGAATCGTGTTCAAAGCTTGGACAACTAGCTCTGCATTGCCCCTGCTCCGTAGCTCGTTGGTGTAATTTACCAATCTTGCTTGTACGTGATAGGGCAGGTGATACTCCTCCGGATACAAAAGGGAACGGAGTACATGAGGTCCACCATAGTAGGTTGCCGACCCTCTTGTACCAGACCAGATCAACGTATCTGTAGGTACGTCCGGGGGAGACTTGAAATCCCATTGAATCCACCTGTTACCTGGCGCTATCACACCATCCCCGGCCGGGAAAAGAAGCCTGCGGCCAAAACCAAGGTCATATTGTTTCACGCTTCCAACGACATTGGCGGCGCCGGTGACGACGCGAAGTAAGCCAACAGCCCGGCAGATTTGCACTCCATTGTAGTGGCCTTGTGCGCCCTTGCTGATGAATACGGACACCGGGCGGTACGGCAGCGTGTAGGGTCCATCGGGATCATCGTAGAACGTTTTGGTCGCCCCAATCTGGGATGCCTCGCCATATTCCTTGGCAATTCTGCGGATCGTCGCCGCCGGCACCGACGTGATCGGCTCAGCCCATTCAGCCGTATGCGGCTTGAGAAACTCTGTGAAGAGCTGCCACGCTGGCTGGCACTCCACTCCATCCACGGTGTATGTGCCTTCCAGGGCAAAGTCCTTAATCGTGGGGTCATCGAATACTTTGGCTTTGTTGTCCACCGGGTCCCAGATATAAGGCTTGCCGAATACCTCATTCTCTCTGTACTGGTCCTCATAGGTCTCCGTTTTTGACCGCGCATAGTCGCCACTAGGATCGATGAGGTAAGGGCCGTTTGTCCTGAGCCTGATATGCTCCCAATCAACCAACCCCAGCTCATTGACCAGGGCGTTCAACATAGCCAGGGCAACTGCGTGGTCGGTGCCTGGGAGAATCTGAATCCACTCATCGGCGAGTCTAGCCCCGTCGGCTTGAACAGGGTCAAACACAACGGTTTTCATCCCCCTGGCCCGAGCTTTCATGTATGTTGTACCGATGTTTATCGGGGCCTTGGCTGAATTTTGCCAGTTGCCGCCGAAGACTAGATAGTAGTTACAATACTCAAAGTCAGTGGTATGGGTGCCGTCCATGACCGTGCGCGTATCAGCCAAGTGGAAGCCGCCGCCGCAAACCGGAGCTCCTGCCTTACATTCACCTAGCGGCCCCAAGGCCATTTTTATCACGGTCTCATTCAAGGTGCCAAAGCCATGAGCCACTGCAAACTGGCGTGAGTCCGTCTCCAGCAACGGCTTCAGGACACCGGCGACCGTGTCCAGCGCCTCGTCCCAACTGATTTCAACCCAGCCAGGGTCGACGCCAATATCCTTTACCGGGTTGGTGCGCTTCATCGGCGTCTTAACCCGCCATGGGTTATAGAGCATCATGAGGCCCGCTTGAGCCAGCCCACAGGCCTTGCCCTGGTTATTTGGCTCTCCCGGGATGCCGTCTATCTTGACCGCGACGCCGTTCACCACGCGAACGTGTACCGGCTCGTGCCAGCGGCATGCTCGGCAGGCAGTGCGGACCCACTTGTCCTCCGTTACTTGAGCGGCCGCAGCATCCTTCGACAGGGCTGAGACTGGCCCCCCAAACAGTTTGTCCCCCACGGCCGCTACAGCTCCCGTAGCCGCCGTGGCCTTGAGAAACGTCC
>CAYVLO010000054.1:0-11983 GCA_964452125.1 uncultured Anaerolineaceae bacterium
ACTCGCTTGAAAGACGCATAAAAACACTCGCGGCTCTGTCCGCAACCGCGAATGCGTATTATATCCATCATCGATTTCTTTGTCAAATTGATGCATGGTTATGGCGGCAATGATTTCATCCAGATTTGCTGACAGCCTGGCGCCTTGGCGTGCGACCTCGCCCGCGGCGGAGAGAGACCGGTTCCAGGATGTGGGCGCAGACGTTTGACACCCCCTTGCTCCTGGGGTACAATGGATGCGGCCACTCGGTTGAGACCTGTTTCTTACGGAGGCTGCCCATGATCCCAGTCGACGCCTGCGGTGATGCCCACCGGGACACCTATAGCCCGACCATCCGCGAGATGCCCAGCAGCGAGCGGCCCCGCGAACGGTTGTTGCGTTATGGGGCCCAAGCCCTCTCGACCAGCGAGCTGTTGGCCATCATTCTGCGCACGGGCACGCCCAACGAAAATGTCCTTCGCCTGTCCCAACGCCTTCTGGTGAGGTTCGGGGGATTGGCAGGGCTGGCCCGAGCCAGCGCCACAGAGCTGATCGCCGAGAAGGCGCTGGGTCCGGCCAAAGCGGCCCAGCTCAAGGCCTCGCTGGAATTGGGCCGGCGTCTTTTGGTCGAACGGCCCGAAGAGCGCCCTCAGGTTCGCTCGCCAGCCGATGCCGCCAACCTGGTCATGTCGGAGATGAGCATGTTGGAACAGGAACATCTGGTGGTGCTGTTGCTGGATACCAAGAATCGAGTTCTGACCCAATCCACCGTCTACAAGGGATCCCTCAACACCAGCCTGATTCGTGTAGGCGAGCTTTTCCGAGAGGCGATCCGGGCCAACTGCGCCTCTCTGATCGTGATCCACAATCACCCATCGGGAGATCCCACCCCCAGCCCTGAAGACGTGGCCATCACCCGCCAGATTGTCCAGGCGGGCAAGTTGTTGGACATCGAAGTACTCGATCATCTGATTATCGGTTTGCAACGGTTTGTCAGCCTGAAGGAGCGAGGGCTGGGGTTTGACACGTGACCACGGTCGGCAGACCGCGGAGAGATGGGGCGAGGTTCGAGATGGAAACGCCATGAATTCCTATCGAGATCTACTTGTGGCCAATCTATTGGCGCTGGCGATAGTGATCGGCGCTCTACTCGTCGGGTGGCGGGATGCCGCCGCCTTTGGTCTGGCGGTTTTGGTCGTGCTCGATCTGTTTGTCTGGCTGCGAGCACGGCTGGTGCGCTCCGAAGCCGCCCAAGAGCCGCAGGAGGACGAGGGCAACGATCCCTGAACGAATGCGCAGGTTCAACGTCACGAACAAGTGAACAGGGGGTAGGAGCTTGGCTTGGATAAACGGCCCAGAACCCGGGCGCAAGCTTTTATCAAATTCGTCTTTGGGAGGGTACCTTGACAGAAATGAATGGGGGATGGCCCGAGATTCGCTACGAACAGGCCTTGGCTGCGTATGAGGCCGGTCAGAAGCTACATCTGGGCGACCGGGTATTGCTTGTGCGCCCGGTGTTGCAGCAGGAAGAACCGGGCGCGGCGCTGTGGATCACCGATCAGCGAACGCGCGGCGAACATGGCCTTTTGTTGTACCCCGACGGGCGCGTAGAAGCCAAGTAGGTCGGCCAGGGCAACCCCGATCCTGCGGCCCCCCAGTCAGAGATCTGTCGGTTTTCCGTCGGTTGGGGCCTTTGCACCCCCAAGTTGAGTGTGATACAATACGCCCAAGAGGTTCTTGCACGGCCCGTGATCGGAGGTAATTCACTCTACCTGCGTGGGCTCGATAATCAGGTACATGGCAAGTGGCACGCCCTGGAGTAGGCAGTTACGTGTGAAACGCCGGGGCCTGAAAGAAACCAGGCGCCGGCGGGAGGAAAAGACATGCGCGATTTGATCCGCCAGATCGTAGAGGGATACAAGGCACTCAAACTCGAAGAACAATCCGAGGGGTTTGTGATGTTCACCGGGCAGGAACCCGACACCCACCATCGGGTCTGGATCAAGATCCTGCCCCGGCTGTTGACCCAAGACCCGAAGGTGGCGCAGCGTGTGACGGCCCTCTCTCAGGCCATCCGACAACTGAACCATCCCAACATTTTAGCCGTACGCAAGGTGGGTGAACAGGGAGGCCTGCCCTATGTGATCACCCGAGCCCTGGAGCAAGCCCAACCCCTCGCCGCCAAACTGAACCAGCCCTGGGCCGTGGACACGGCAGCCGATCTTGTGATGCAAGTGGGTCAGGCGTTGGAACATGCCCACGCCAAGGGCCTGGTGCACGGCGCCCTGAGCCCTGACAACATCGTGGTGGAGGACTCGGGCCGGGTGCAGGTGGCCGACTTTGGCCTGGCCGAATTGCAGGATCTGGCTGGCGTGCACGTTCGAGAGGCGGTCTCGCCCTATCTGGCCCCCGAGCGACAGGCTGGCGCCCAAGGCGATGGCCGCTCCGATCTCTATTCGCTGGCGGCGATCTTGTACAGCATCCTGGCCCAAAGAAATCCCCAGGTGGTGCGGGGGCAGATTCTGCCTCCCAGCCGCTTTAACTCCGACGTCCCGGAGGCGATGGATGCTGTGGTGATCAAGGCCCTGGCTCCCAACCCGGCCGATCGCTACCCCGACGTCAAATCCTTCCTGGCTGCCCTGGGCGCCGTGACCCTGGCGCCCAGGATCCAAAAGGCGTCACCCGAACCGTCAGGCCTCACCTGCTCCAAGTGCGGGACCGCGGGGCAGAGCGGGCGGTTCTGTCGCAAATGTGGGGCGCGCCTGGATCCCGTTCCCGCCCGCGCGCCCACCAAACCCAAGGGCTCTATCCTGGACGAACCGATCCAACAGACCCATGTGGACGTGGGCCGGATCGAGGTAGGCAAAGGCGTCGAGATCCACGACACGATCATTGCCGAGCCGGTCACGACCATAGCCAGCCATTTGGAGAGTGAGTTCCCCGAACCGCTGGACATGCCCCGTCTGGATGCCGCAGAGATGTGGTCCAAACTGAGCGCTCAGGTGGTGATCCCCATGCCCGAGCCCTTGCCCATGCCCGACATTGATTGGGCAGAGATGGCCCCGCCCATGCCCGAGGTGCCCACCTTCACGAGCTTTGCCGGTCAGGGAGAGGACGATTGATCCACCTTGACGATCTCCTTGCAGCCACGGGTGGCGTGGTCCATGGCCCGGTATTCGCCGATACCTTTTCTGACTTTTGCTACGATACCCGCCTGTTGAATCCAGGCGAGCTTTTCCTCGCCGTGGTGACCGATACCGGCGACGGCCACGACTATGTGCAGGACGCCGTGGCCAAGGGGGTTTCGGGCGTTCTGTGCCAGCGCCCCTTCGACCTGGCTGCTGAGGGCGTCACCTGCGTGGTCGTAGACGACAGCCGCGAGGCTCTACAAAGCTGGGCCCGCCACATCCTGGCCAAACAAAATCCGCTGGTCGTGGGGATCACCGGCTCGACGGGCAAAACCACCACCAAGGAACTTGCCGCCGCCGTGCTTGCCACCCACCACGCCGTGTTTCGCAACTATGGCAATTACAACGACCGCTACGGGTTGCCCATTTCCCTGGGCCGCCTGCAACCCGACCATCGGGTCGCGGTGCTGGAGATGGCTTGCGATGCCGTCGACGAGATCCGCGACCTGGCAGCGCTCACCCGGCCCCGCCTTGGAGTGGTCACGGCGGTCAACGAAACCCACCTCACCTACCTGGGCTCGCTAGACGCCATTGCCGAAGAAAAGGGGCGGCTGGTCGAAGCCCTGCCTGCCGCGGAGGATGGGGGCATTGCCATCCTCAACTACGATGATCCCCGCGTCCGTCAGATGGCAGGGCGCACGCGCGCCCGGGTGGTCACCTATGGCACGGACCCCAACGCCGACCTGGTGGCTGGATCTATCGAAGCCAACATGGAGGGGATCTCTTTTACCGTGTTTGTCAAAGATTTCTTTCCCCTACCCAGGCCGCGCGGGACCCGCAAGCTGCGGGTTCAGTTGCCCCTTTTGGGGCGTCACAACGTCTATGCGGCGTTGGCGGCTGTGGCGGTGGGCCTGGCCAGGGACGTGCCTTTGCCCGATGCTCTGGCAGCGTTGGCAGCCTTTCAGCCCCTGCCCGGCAGATTGCGCCCACTGGAGGGAAGGGACGGCTGCCGGATTCTGGATGACACCTTTAACGCCAGCCTGGCTTCGACGCTGGCGGCATTGGAGGCGCTGGCCCTGTTCCCTGCCCGCCGGATCGTGGTGTTGGGCGATGTGCTGGACCACGCAACCGATCATGCGCCCAAACAGGGGAGCTTTGAGGCCGATGCGTATCGACAGATCGGCCGGCGAGTGGCTCAGGTGGCCGACCTTCTGGTGGCCCAGGGAGAAGGCGCCCGTCAGATCGCCGAGCAGGCCCAAGGGGAGGGCCTGGCGCCGGAAAGAACTCTCGTGACCTATACGGCCAAAGACACGTTGCGCGGCCTGACCGACCGATTGCAGCGGGGCGACACAGTGCTGGTAAAAGGCAGCGTGGACGCCCGGATGGAACAGGTCGTGGCGGGACTATTGGCCGAACCCCAGCGCGCTGCGGAATGGCTGGTGCGTCAGACCGAGGGATGGCGCAAGGTACGCCTGCTCCACCGGGGCCGGCCCACCTGGCTGGAGGTCGACCTGGAAGCCATTGCCCACAACGTGCGACAGGTCGTAGATAGGGTGGGTCCCAAGGTAGCTGTGTTGGCCGTGCTCAAAGCCGATGGCTATGGTCACGGCGCCCTGCGGGTGGCGCGCACGGCGTTGAACAACGGCGCCCGGTATCTGGGCGTGGCCAGCATCAACGAGGGAGCCATGCTCCGTCAGGCGGGCATCACGGCCCCCATCCTGGTTCTGGGGTACACACCCGCCTGGCAAGCCCGCGAACTGGTGCTGAACGACCTGACGGCCACCATCTTTAACCTCGAGGTGAGCCAGGCCCTGCGCCGGGCCGCCCGTGAGTTGAGCCGCCGTGTCCGGGTGCACGTCAAGGTCGACACGGGCATGGGCCGATTGGGGCTGCTGCCCGACGAGGTCCTGCCTTTTGTCCAAGAGCTGGATGGACTGCCTGAATTGGACCTGGAGGGGCTCTTTACCCATTTTTCGGTGGCCGATGCCGACGCCGATTATACCCGCTGGCAGATTGAGCGGTTCCACCAGGTGGTGGAGGAATTGACGTCTGCCGGGATCCAGATTCCGTTGATCCATGCGGCCAACTCGGCGGCCACCCTCAGTTTGCCCGAAAGCCATTTCAACATGGTGCGGCTGGGCATCGCCATGTACGGGCTGCATCCCTCTCCCCAGGTACCCTGCCCCGGCGGGTTCCGCCCGGCTTTGAGCTTTAAAACCCAGGTGGCACAGGTCAAGACACTGCCGCCGCACAGCTTTGTCAGCTATGGCAATACCTACGAGACCACCGGCGAGCAGCGCATTGCCGTGATCCCGGTGGGTTATGCCGATGGCTTTCGCCGCGCGCCGCGCCACTGGGGATACGTCCTCGTCCGCGGCCGGCAGGCGCCCATCGTGGGCAGGGTCTGCATGGACCAAACCATGATCGACGTCACCGAAATTCCCGAGGTCCGTCAGGGAGACGAAGTGGTCCTCATCGGCGCGCAGGGAGAAGAAAGGATCACCGCCGAGGACGTGGCCGAGCGATTGGGGACAATCAACTATGAGGTGGTCAGTGAAATCCTGGCTCGCGTACCCCGCGTGGTGTAGCCAGATCCGGGGCAGGCCGCGATCACCGACATACCCCTACGCTCGAGGGAATTGGGCGTAAAGGGAACGCCAAAAGACTGCGCGCTGAGTCGGCGCAGTCTTTTTTGCGCACGAAACGAACAGCTTCAGGCGAAAGAGCTCGCCAGAGCGCTCACGCCAAGGGTCGAGGCGAGGATCCTCTTGTACCGATGATTATGATTAGGCCTTGCCTTCCGATTCGGCCTTCTCTTCGATCTCTGCCAGGGGTTCGTCTTCTTTGACGGCCTTCTTAAAGCCACTAATCGCCTTGCCCAACGCGGGGCCGACATCGGCCACTTTGCCCACGCCAAAGATCAGGACGACGATTACCAAGATGATTAAAATCTCGGGCCAACCAAAAGTACCCATCTTTTTTACTCCTCACGTACGTATATGTTCTACGTTTCTGAATCGGCATCGAACATGCGATTCCATCGGTGCGAATCCTCAAGGGCCTGTGATAGGTCCCGACGGATGAGCGCCTGGATAAACGGCAGATCCTGCGGATCGACCAGAATCCTACGACTGACGGCCAAAGCCTGCTGGGCGCGCCGTTCGTCAGCCGCCCACAGGAACCACTCGCTCACAAGCTCCAAACGCCTGCCAAAGACCTGCCGCACAGCGGCATCGGCAAACAACTCGCCGGCCACTCGCCGGACCATGACGTCGCGACTCCAGGTGGAGCGCTGGATCGACTTTTGCGAGAGTTCGAAGGCGCTCGTACCCCGCAACGTCCAGGACGAGAATGCTGGGTGGTCCAGCAGGCGGTCAGAGTCGGCGAGCAACTCATCGCTCTCGGACGGTAACACGGGCAATGCCCGCAGCGGGAGGGCATCCGCCCCCGACGCTTCCCAGAGCCAGGGACTCTGCAAGCGCAACGAAGCCGCTACCGGAATCTGTGTCTCCCAATTCTGTGCCAGCGCATCCCTCACCATCCGGCGACCCACGTCAAACGGGATCTCTACCATCAACACGGCCCCTGAACCATCCGGCAGGGCGATGTCGTGGAGGTGGCCGAGGGGCCTGGACGGAGGGAGAATCTGCGTCGGCACCTGGCCATGTCCTGCCGTTTCCACTGCGCCAAACCGATCGTTCAAAAGGACATTCAAAAAGCGCGCCAGCGTGCCCCCCTGCTGCTCCAGGATGAACCATACACTCTGCTGCCCCAACCCATCGGTTGGGCTGAGCAGTGCGCGCCAATCGGGCGAAGGCGAGCCCTGATCCGGAATGGCGACCCGGCTGAATCGCAATCTACGGAGCGCTCGCTCGGCTACGGAACGCAGCTCGGGCTGGACAATGGGCCCCAAGGTCTGCAGGGCATAGGCCGCTTCGGGAAAGCGAAGGGTGCCCAAAACCTGGAGTGCCTCTTGGGCGATCTCGCTGCGAACATCCTGGGCCATCATTCGCAGGATGTCAATCACCACTGGAGCCTGACTGGTATCCTCTGCCGCCAGGGCTCTCTGCTTCAAGGTCCACACCAGGCCCAGCACCGTGTCGGGTTCCTGCTGATCCAGCCGTTGTAGCAGGTCCAGATGAAGAGAGGGATCGCCGTCGGGCAGATCCAGGATCTCATCCACCAAAGCCATGAGGTTCTGATCGCCCCCCCCCAGATCGAAGGACACCAGATCCTCGGCTTCCTCTCCCAGAAATCGCTCCAGGATGGTCACCGCGGCCAACCGCTCCTCGTGGGTTCGATGGGGTTGGAGGATGGCCTGTCGCAGGGCCATGCTCATGATCTCCGGGTCGAGATAGGCTGCCACCAGGCCAAGGGCAGGCAGGAGGTTCGGGTCTGCCAGGTGATTCATGATGACCGGGACAACGTCCGTTCCCAATGAAGCTATTGCCCAAGCCCGTCTTTGGAACTCGCGCTCGGAACCGGCGGCAAGCATCTCGTGCAAGTCAGCCTCGATTTGCCGCCGTTCCAGCAATTTGGTAATGATCTTGGGAGAAGTGGGCATAGACACTTACCGCGCCTCCTCCCGGTGCGCAGGCATTATACCACAGGTCATCATGGGTTACAAATGGACGGGTTCGTTGGTCTCAAGGGCAACGCCTCCGACAGGCTCACTGCCTACTCCTGCCAGCAGATTCCATCTCTACCGCTTCCTCTTCTCCCACCTCGACGGGGGTAAAGGTGTCGATGTCCGTCAGCCTGTCGGTGTACAAGATGCCATCCAGGTGGTCGATCTCGTGCTGAAAAACGCGGGCCAGGTACCCTTCGGCCTTCAGGCGAACGGGCCGCCCCTTCTCGTTCAACCCAACGACCGTGACCTGATCGTGGCGGGCTACCTCACCCACGTACCCAGGAATGGAGAGACAGCCCTCGTACCCGATCTGCTCGCCGTGGCCTTTGACGATCTCGGGATTAAACAGGATGTAGGTCTCGGCCAGCAGATCGTTCTCCTCATCTTCCGGTAATTCAGCCACAAACAAGCGCTGCAAGACACCCACCTGGGGCGCCGCCAGACCGACGCCCTGGGCCTGGCGCATGGTCTCGAGCATCTGACGGGCAAAATCCACCAGCTTGGGACTCACCGCTTGTACCTTGTGCGATTTGCTGCGCAAGATCTTGAGCTGCTCTGGGTTGTCTACTGTCAAAATTTCCATCTCGGACACGTTCTTCTTTTCCGTCTAGCAGCCTGTCGGAGAGAAAACCACCGAGGCAAAACGCCGTCTATTTTGTCATTCTGAGGCCCCGAAGGGGCCGAAGAATCTCGCTTTTCGGCTGTCAAATGGGATCTAATGGCGAGATTCTTCGTCGCTCCGGCGGCTTTGCCGCCTCCGCTCCTCAGAATGACAACCCTCTCCGACAGGCTGCTAGAGTCTGCGCGGCGCCTTGCATCCAGCGGCCCATGCCAACCCTGGTTTCCATCGCCACGCATTGTATCATCAGCCCGGTCCCGTGTCAACCATGTACCTTGCTGGGACCAGGGCTTGCCAAGTCGCGCGCCGGTTTCAAGGGCCCTCGGGCGAGTAAACCGAAACTCAAAGGGTCGCCTTCGGCGTCATTCCCAGGGCAGCGAGAATCTATGGACCCCCGTTTTCACGGGGGTGACGTACCGACAGGGGTCATTGACCGAACCCAAAGGACTTGCAGGGCCCTGCGGCTGCGACACTTCCCAATGGACCCGCACACAATTTTGTGTCCTGTTTTTTCCATGCTATAATAGTAGGTCGATCCGTGGAGAATGCCGTTATGGGGAGGAATCACCTTATGATCCAGGACCAACAAACGACCAAGCCGGTGGAAGCCCAGGCTTTCAGCGCCGAACCCAAAAAGATCGTCATTCGGGGCGCCCGCGAGCACAACCTCAAGAATATCGACGTCGAACTGCCCCGCGACAAACTGGTGGTGATCACCGGGCTTTCGGGGTCGGGCAAATCATCGCTGGCGTTTGACACCCTATACGCCGAAGGACAGCGGCGCTATGTCGAATCCCTTTCGGCCTATGCCCGCCAGTTTCTGGGCGAGATGCAAAAGCCCGACGTCGATCAGATCGAAGGACTCAGCCCGGCCATCAGCATCGATCAGAAGGGGGCCAGCCGCAATCCTCGGTCGACGGTGGGTACCGTGACCGAGATCTATGACTACCTCCGGCTCTTGTACGCCCGCGTTGGCATACCCCATTGCCCCTCCTGCGGACGTGAGGTCAACCAACAGACGGTGGGCCAGATTGTCGAGGCCATCGAAGAGATGGAGGAGGGCCGCCGCCTTTTGTTGCTGGCGCCGCTGATCAAGGATCGCAAGGGCGAGCATCGGAAGGTGTTCGAGGATGTCCGCAAGAAGGGCTTTGTCCGCGTGCGCGTCAATGGCGAGGTGCACGACGTGGATACCGACATTGAGCTGGACCGGTACAAGATGCACACCATCGAAGCGGTGGTCGACCGCCTGATCGTGCGCCACAGCGACGGCGACACCCCGGGCATGGACCGCACCCGCCTGTCCGACTCGGTCGAGACCTCGCTGAAACTGGGGGGCGGGCTCATGATCGTCAGCGACGTGACCGAGGCAGAATCGCCTCGCGATTCTATCTTTTCCGAGCATTTTGCCTGCGTCCACTGCGGCATCAGCCTGCCCGAAATCGAGCCGCGTACCTTTTCGTTCAACAGCCCCCACGGCGCCTGTCCTGCCTGTACCGGATTGGGCACCGAGCTGGAGATCGACCCCGACCTGGTGATCCCCGATCGAGGCAAGTCGCTCAAAGAGGGGGCCATCGAGCCCTGGACCCGAGAGCGGGCCGGCGACAGCTACTATCGCCAGCTCCTGGAGGCGGTAGCCAAACAGCAGGGCATCCCCCTGGATGTGCCGGTGCGGGAACTGGCCCCCAGCCAGGTGAACCTGCTCCTCTATGGCGGGAGGCGGGGCGAACAGGTGACCTTGCACTACAAAACCGCGCAGGGAGCCGGGCGCACCTATCAGACGCATTTCGAAGGGGTGATCCCCAACTTGCAGCGCCGCCACCGAGAGGCTTCGTCGGATCAGGCGCGGGCCGACATCGAGCGCTATATGGCCGAACGGGACTGCCCCGTCTGTCACGGTCGCCGGCTCAAGCCCGAGGCGCTGGCGGTGACCATCGCCGACAAGGCCATCGACCAGGTTTCGGCCCTTTCAGCCACCGAGATGCTGCGCTGGATCGAGGAACTGCAATCGGATGACCCTGTGCAGGGAAATGGAGCCGACCCGGGGCTGAGCAAGCGCCAAAAAGCTATCGCCCGGCAGATTTTCAAGGAACTGACGGATCGGTTGTCGTTCATGGTCAACGTGGGGTTGGATTATCTGACCATCGACCGCCGGGCCGCCACCCTTTCAGGTGGAGAGGCGCAGCGCATCCGCCTGGCGACGCAGATCGGCTCGCGGTTGATGGGGGTGCTCTACATCCTCGATGAGCCGAGCATTGGCCTGCATTCCCGCGACAACGGCCGCCTGATCACTACGCTGTTGGGTATGCGCGATCTGGGCAACACCGTCATTGTCGTGGAGCACGACACCGAAACAATGCTCTCGGCCGACTGGATCCTCGATCTGGGACCGGGGGCCGGCGAGCACGGCGGCGAGGTGGTCTGTTCGGCCCCGCTGGACTCGTTCCTCCAGTGCCCCAGTTCGGTCACGGCAGCCTATCTCCGAGGCGATCGGTCGATCGCCGTGCCCGAGGTGCGCCGTCCGGGAAACGGCAAGTTCCTGGGTGTATTGGGTGCAGGGGAGAACAACCTCAAAGGGATCGACGTCCAGTTTCCCTTGCGCAAGTTCGTGGCGGTGACGGGCGTATCAGGTTCGGGCAAGAGCAGTTTGGTGGTCGAAGTCTTGTACAAACGGCTGAACCAATACTTTTACCGGGCCAAGGCCAAGCCGGGCAAACATGGGACGATCACAGGCCTGGACCTCATCGACAAGGTGGTCAACATCGACCAGAGCCCCATTGGGCGCACGCCCCGCTCGAACCCGGCTACCTATGCCGACGTCTTTACCCATATCCGCGAGCTGTTCGCCCGCCTGCCCGAGGCCAAGGCGCGTGGGTACAAGCCGGGCCGCTTTAGCTTTAACGTCAAGGGCGGGCGCTGTGAGGCCTGCCGCGGCGATGGTATTATCAAGATCGAAATGCAGTTCTTGCCCGATGTGTACGTACCCTGCGAGGTCTGCCATGGCAAGCGCTACAATCGCGAGGCCCTGGAGATCCTGTACAAAGGCCGAAACATCGCCGAAGTGCTCGATATGACGGTCGACGAAGGGCTGGAATTCTTTTCCAACGTACCCCGCATTCGCAACAAGCTCCAGACCCTCAGCGACGTGGGCTTGGGCTATATCCGCCTGGGACAGCCCGCCACCACCCTATCAGGGGGCGAGGCCCAGCGGGTCAAGCTGGCCAAGGAGCTGTCGCGCCGGGCGACGGGGCGCACCTTTTACATCCTGGACGAACCCACCACAGGCCTCCACTTTGTCGACATCGAGCGCTTGTTGCAGGTGCTCCACCGCCTGGTCGATCAGGGCAACACCGTGGTCGTGATCGAACACAACCTCGACGTGATCAAGGCTGTGGACTGGATCATCGACCTGGGGCCAGAAGGCGGCGAAGGCGGAGGCTGGGTGGTGGCCCAGGGAACGCCCGAGGAGGTCTCGAGGGTACAGCAGTCGTATACAGGCCGCTACCTGCGCCAGGTCCTTGAGAGGTACAAAGCCACAAAGGAGCGCAGCGCAGAGGAAAATGCCCAAATCGCAGGTCGCTCGGAATAGGCACGGACACCGGACCGATGGGACATTCCCAAGAACGTGCG
>CAYVLO010000055.1:0-11962 GCA_964452125.1 uncultured Anaerolineaceae bacterium
ATGGCTTCGGGTGTCAGTTGGACCAGCCATTTGCGCAGCGGAAAGCCGGTCTCGATGACTGAGGCGATGACCAGGACAAGGAGGGCCACCAGCAGCCCGTGGACGGCGCCCGCCAGCAGGCCGCCGAGCAGCGGATTCTGGCGCGAGGTCGGGACGGATGGTCTGGCGGCTCGGGAACCGCTCCACAGGGCGAAACCCAACAAAAGAGCCCATACGCCCACCAGGGGCGAGCCCAGGCTCAGCCGGTCCTGGACGATCTTTCCTGCCAGGCCGGTGATCCCCAGCAGGATGAGCACGATGGTGATGACTCCCGTCAAGAGTCCCTGGCGAAGGCTTGCTCGAGTGTTCATGGGGTTCTCCTTTACGCCTTTTTGCCAGACAGGACTTCGCCCAAGAGTCCGGTGGGGCGGAAGATCAGGACGAGAACCAGGATCGAGAAAGCCACTACGTCTTTGAGCTGGAAGGGGATGCCCAGCAAAGGCGGCCCGACGGCTTCCAGTATACCCAAGGTGAGGCCGCCGAGCATGGCGCCGGGGATGTTGCCGATGCCGCCCATCACAGCGGCAGTGAAGGCCTTGATGCCGGGGATAAAGCCCACAAAGTGATAGACGATGCCCATGTGCAGGCCCCACATGACGCCGGCGGCACCGGCCAGGGCGCCGCTGATGGCAAAGGTGTTGCCCATGACGCGGTCGACATCGATGCCCATGAGGGCCGCGGTCGGCTTGTCTTCGGCCACGGCGCGCATGGCCATGCCCATTTTGGTGCGCTGTACCAGGAGCCAGAGGCCGACCATCAGAATGACCGATAGCACGACGGTGAGGACGCTGGTGTAGGTGAGGAGGACGTCCTGGCCCGCCACCTGAAAAGTCCAGCCGACGCTTCGATCCAGAATGCTGGGGTTGGTATAGGTGTGACGAGCAGCGCCGAACATGAGCTGCGCCAAGTTCTCGAGAAACAGGGAGGCGCCGATGGCGCTGATCAACGGCACCAGGCGGGGCGCCATGCGCAAGGGGCGGTAGGCGATTCGTTCGAGGGCGATAGAGACCAGGATCCCCACGACCATGCCCACGACAAAGGTGACGATGATGGCGATGATCGAAGTGGTGAGATCGCGGTTCAGGAACCCGGCGCCGTTGAATAGCTCTAGCGTAAAATAGCCGGCAAAACAGCCGAGCATCATGACGTCGCCGTGGGCAAAGTTGATCATAAAGAGAATCCCATAGACCAACGTATAACCCAGGGCGATGACGGCGTACACGCCCCCCAGGATGACGCCGGAGATCAACAGGCGCACCCAGGTTTCAGGTCCAACGGCTTGCCCGCCGAACAGGAGCATCCAGATGCGCCATGCCAGGAAAGCGGTGATTAGAACTCCAATGACGATGCGGACGATCAGCCAGGTGTTGAGGTGAAATTTTGGACGGCGCTGAACAGCATCCACCATAATCTCTATGCCTTTATCGGATGGATTTGAGGCAACGCCCGGCCTTGGGCGATTCCTCATCGCAGGGCCATGAGGCAGGCCCAGCGGCTTGCCTCATGGCCGGTTCCGGTTCTGTGGAGAAAGGAAGCCGATTATTGACCTGGGGCTTCTTTCCACTCTCCCCCTTCGACGATCATAAAGAGGGGCGCTGCCGCCGCCAGGTTCCCTGTGCCGTCGTTGGTCAGGGTACCGGTCAGGCCGGTGTAGTCCTTGAGGCTACGAACGGCCTGAGCAAGGGCCTTGCGCGGGATGATCAGCGAGTCACCGCTTTCGATGGCCACTTCTTCGAGGCTCGTCAAGATGACCGATGTCGAGTCGTAGCCGTGGGGGCTGAAGGGGCTCAGCTTGCCCTGCGGGTCGCCATAGGCCGCTTCGTAATCGGCCTGGAATTTGGTAAAGGCGTCGGATGGGGGAATGGGCACGTAGGTGGAATAGCTGCCCTCAGAGGCGGGGCCGGATAGATCGATATAATTGGTGCCGTAGCTGCCGTCGCAGCCAAAGAACAAGGCGTTGGTGAGACCTGCTTTGTCTTTTTGCGACACGAGGACAGCGGCGTCGGCGTCGTAGCCGCCGAAATAGAGCAGGTCGGGATTGAGGGGGGCGATGTTGGCCAGTTGGGCGCTATAGTCGGCTTCGCCAGGCGTGATGGCTTCGATGCCCAGCACTTCGCCGCCCAATCCTGTGAAGGTCGTGGCCATGACCTCGACCAGACCCTGGCCGTAGGCGCCGCCATCGTGGATGCCGACGACCTTGCGCGCGCCGATGACGTTGTAGATATACTCGGCGGCCATGCGGCCCTGATCGCCGTCCGAGAAGGCGACGCGGTTGTATACATTGGGGCCTTTGGCGGGCAGGTCGACGAGGGTGGTAGAGGGCGAGACCATGACGATTTTGGTGTCTTCGTAAACGGGGATGGCAGCCTCGGTCGATCCCGAGAAGGTGTGTCCGGCGACGGCGACAAGCCGCGGCAGGGCAGCGAGCTTGTTGGCTACGGCTGCGCCCTGTTCGGGGCTGCCCTGGGTGTCTTCGACGAGCAATTCGACGTCAAACCCCTTGATCTGCGGGTGGGCTTTGACGGCCAGCTCGCAGCCGCGCGAAATATCGGTGCCAAAGGCCGAATAGTCTCCGGTTGTGGGGCCGACGTAGGCGACCTGAACCTTTTCACCCTTTTTGATGGTCACACAGCCCCATTCGTCGGTGCATTCGTATTCCGGGGCGCCGCAGGCGGTGGCCAAGATGCTCAGGACCAGCATAACGGTTAGAATGGCAAACAGCTTCTTCATAGCGAATTCTCCTCCTGATGATTCACGCGTTCAGCTATTTGAGCAAAAGCCTGCAATGAATGTAGAACGTATCACCTCCCCCCTGTTTTGGTGAGCACCGTTGCTGTGTCCGTTTGGGCCCCGTTGTCCAAACGCATGCCCGAGATTATACCGACGAATTGCCGGTTTGTCAAGAATGGTCCGATAGGCACAAAAAGCAAGGAAAGCCGAACAAGCCACCAGAAAGCCATCGTCTTTGATGGATTTGATGGGACAGGGTGGGGCCACCTTGTTCGTTTTTTCTCTATTCTTGCATTTCTTTCAGTGTTTCTTCGACGAGCACGCGGCGCAGGACCTTGCCTACCATCGTCTTGGGCAGTTCCTGTCGGAACTCGATGAACTTGGGCACTTTGTAATAGGCCAGGTTCTGGCGGCAGTATTCCAGGATCTCTTCTTCGGTGGCCGTCTCGCCCGGTTTGAGGACGACAAAGGCTTTGATGCGTTCGCCTTTTTCCACGCCCAAGGGGATGCCTGCCGCGGCTGCTTCGAGGATTTTGGGATGTTCGTAGAGGACATCCTCCACTTCGCGCGGGTAGACGTTAAAGCCGCCGCTGCCGAGGATCATGTCCTTCTTGCGGTCGACGACCTGGAAGAATCCGTCGCTGTCCATGCGGGCGATGTCGCCGGTGTGGAGCCAGCCGTCGCGCAAGGTGTTGGCCGTCTCGGTGGGCATGTTCCAGTAACCCTTCATCACCTGGGGGCCCTGAACGCAGAGCTCGCCGATCTCGCCCATGGGAAGATCGGTTTCGCCGGTCTCCAGGTCGCGGATGGTGGCCAGGGTATCGGGGAAGGGGATACCAATCCAGCTCCCTTCTTTGCGCTTGCCGTAAATGGGGTTGCAGTGGGTCACCGGCGTGGCTTCGCTGAGGCCATAGCCTTCGACGAGTTTGCCGCCGGTCAGTTTCTCAAACCCCTGTTGCACCTCGGGCGGGAGACCCGCGGCGCCGCTGATGCAGGCGCGAATGGAAGATACGTCGTATTTCTTGATGTCTGGATGGTTGGCAATCGACACGTACATGGCTGGCACGCCGGGGAACAGGGAGGGCTTGTGCTTGTTGATGGTCTTGAGGACGTGGTCGAGAAGGCGTGGGTCGGGGATGAGGAGCATTCTGCCGGCGATATAGAGAGTCATGTTCATGCACACGGTCATGGCATAGCTGTGAAAGAGGGGCAGCGCGGTCATCATGATTTCCTGACCCTCTTTCACGTCCCACATCCAATATCGGGTTTGAAGGGCGTTGGCCACCAGGCAGCGGTGGGTGAGCTGCGCCCCCTTGGAAATACCCGTGGTGCCGCCGGTGTACATCAGCACGCCGGTGTCGTCGGGCGTGGCGTGGACCAGGGTGGGCATGGGGGGCGCCTGGGCCATGAGGTCTTGAAACCAATAGGTTTCGGCGTCCTGGGAGATGTCCTGGAAATGGCCCTCTTTTTTCTCTTTGGCCACGGTGAACAGGAACTTGAGCAAGCCGGGAAAGTATTCTTTGATGTTGGTGACAATGACCTTTTCCACCTGGGTCTCGTGCCGGATTTGCTTGACCAGGGGATAGGTGAGGCTGAGGGTGATGGCGATCTTGGCGCCCGAGTCGGCGAATTGGTGTTTGAGTTCACGGGGGACGTACTGGGGGTTGCAGGGCACGACGATTCCCCCCACCATGAGGATGGCCTGGTAGGCGATGACGAACTGGGGGCAGTTGGGCAGATGAAGGGCCACCCGATCCCCCTTTTGCACTCCCAGTTTTTGGAGAGCGGCAGCAAAGCGGTAGGTCAATTGCAGGAGCGTAGCATAGTCGATGGAGGTATCCATCAAAGCGTTGCCCAGGGGCTCCACGACGTTGCCAAAGACGAGCGCCGCATGGTTGGGGTACTTTTCGGCGGCATCTACGAGGAATTGCCACAGGGGTACCGGGGGATACTCGATCGAATGAGGGACATTGGCGTCATACTCATTAAGCCAGGGCTTTTCCATCCTCCTTCTCCTCCTTCTGTTGTCCATGTGCAAATTGCCCCCGCCCGGTCGACGGGAACATCCTAATTTGAAGTATACCGGAGATGTTGTGGTTTGTCAAGCGGTTTCTGAAAAACCTGCGCGGTGGGGGGCGAATGTCTCGCCGGCGCCGCGTGTTCGGGGCGCGCATGTCCCGCCGGCACTACAGATAGCCTCACAGCATCAAGCGAGCATCGGGCTGGGCAAGGGCTGACGCTCCGGTCTTGGCGTTCGTTGAAATTGACAGCAGTCCAGGGATGCGGTATAATTGGCTGTCAATTTGGCCAGACGGAGTGTGGTAACGTGACTGAAGCAAACACCATTGCCCTTGCAGACCTTGCCAAAGGGCAGCAGCTTGACGGAACCGTCAAGAAAGTGACCCTCTCGGGAGCCATCGTCGATGTCGGGGCGCCAGTGGATGGCCTGCTGCATATCTCTGACCTGGGTCAGAAGCAGGTTACCCGGACCTCAGACGTTCTTCGCGAGGGTCAAAACATCACCGTTTGGGTGAAGCGGCTCGATCTTTCGGGAGGCCGTATCAGTTTGACGATGGAAGAACCTTCCAAATTCTCCTGGGGCGAACTGAAGCCTGGGGTGAAAACCGAGGGTAAGGTGGTCCGCCTGGAGACCTTTGGCGCTTTTGTGGATATTGGCGCCGAGACCGACGGCCTGGTCCATGTCTCAGAAATGGGCAAAGGGCGCGTTTCGAAACCGTCGGACGTCGTCCAAGAGGGCGATATTATCGAGGTGTGGGTCAAGGACGCCGACCGCAAGAGCCGCCGCATCAGCTTGACGATGATGGAGCCGCCGGATGTGGACATTCGGTCGCTCATGCCCAACACAGTGTTGACCGGTCATATCGTTCGCCTGGAAAAGTACGGCGCGTTTGTGGACATTGGCGCCGGGCGTGACGGGATGGTCCACGTGACCGAGATGGGACACGGCTATGTGGGCAGTCCTTCGGACATTGTCTCGGTGGGCGACCAGGTGGAGGTTCGTGTCCTGGAAGTCGATCCTCGCCGGGGCCGGATTTCCTTGAGCATGAAAGACCTGCCCAGTGAGACGGCATTTGTCCAAGCGGACATGGCCGAGGAAGTCCCTTCTTCGATGGAGTTGGCGCTGCGTGCTGCCCTGGAGGACGAGGGGTACGATTTTCCGGTCAAGAGGGACACCCGCCGCCGGAAAAAATCCAGGCGCTATCGCGACGAAATTCAGGACGAGATTATCGCCCGCACGTTGGGTGTTCGCTCCGAATAGTCTCGCCCTTTTTGACGGATCACCTTTGCATGTACTCAAGCCCCTTGTCCAGCGGACAAGGGGCGTTTGGCGCTTATCCGGGCGTGGTGGAACGTTGGTTTGACGGATCAGGTCGGGCCACGATCAGGCGGAACAGCCCGCCCAATTTGGTCTCGATGTGCTCGATCTCAAAGCCGTTGTGAACGAGGACATTCGGGGTACGCCGGTTCAGGTGGCATCGTCCCTGCATGGCACACCAGGGGATGTTGAGTCCGTCGGCCAGCCAACTCAGGGGGCGGGCGTCGGGGCGGGTGTGCTCCAGGAGCAAAAGGCGGCCGTCGGGTTTGCGCAGAACGCGCCCCATTTCCCCCAGGGCGCGGTTTGGGTCGATGACGCTGCACAGCACCAGCGCCGTGACGACGCTGTCGAACGTATCGGGGGGAAAGGGCAGGTGCTCTGCGTTCGCCTGGCCGATCTGGGCGCGGTGATCCAGCGCCGCCGATCGCTGAAAGGCGGCCCGAAGCATTTCGGGGCTTTCGTCAATGGCCATGATGCGGGCCTGGGAGCGGTAGAAGGGAAGGTTGGCGCCGGTGCCGATGCCAATCTCGAGGACTCGGCCCCGTGCTCTCGGCACGAGCCTCCTTCTCATCTCGCGCAACCATAGCCGCTCCAGAAGGGCCATGCCTCGATCGTAGGGGGCGGCCAGTTGGTCAAAGGTGGTCGTGTCAGTCAGAGTCATGGAGCGCTCGCGAACGCAGGGTCTCTAGGTCTTCTTCCAGCTCCTCCAGTTCGATCATCATGGCGGCCGAGACCGAATGCTTGGGAAACCTGGCTTTGAGTTCCTCGATGGCGTTCTCCAAATGGGCGATTTGTTCCTGATCCTTCATCCTGCCTCCTCAGGTGCGCAGGGTAGCCACAAGCCGGGCGGGGTCCACGAGGAGATCGAGTGCCTCGTGGATGCCGGGGGCGATCAGATCGGACGACAGCAGGACGGCGGTCGACAACCCCTCGGGACCCAGCACGGCAACGCCGATGGCCGCTGTCCGCAGCATGGGGGCGTCGTTGGCGCCGTTGCCGATGGCAATGACCTGATGGGCCCCCAACGACTCGACATAGAGGGCCTTTTGTTGGCCCTCGTCCAGGCCGGCGGTGGGGGAGAGGCGGTGCGCTGCAAAGCCCATCTGCCGATCCAGGGCGGCCTGCCGTCCGCGGGTATCGGCGGTGATCCAATGGACCTGCACGCCCGTCTTTTGGATCTCGGCCAGGTGTTCGGGCACCCGGTCGATGAGCTGGCCCCCGACGGCCACGGTGCCGTTGACATCGAGGACCAGGTGGCATAGGTCATAGGTGCCCCGTCCTGGGATAGTGATGTCCATCTGCGCAGCCCTCTTTCAAACTTGACAAAGAGGAATAGGTTTGCTATACTCTTAGCCCATACCCCTATGGGGTATATATGAGAAGTATCATACCATAGAACGCTCGTTTTGTCAACGCTGGTTTGCGGTCGCCCCAGGGCTGTTGCAAAGTCGGGATTCACCTACGTTAGGCTCGCGGCGGATCGCCAGATCCGCCGCAAAAAGCGCGGGATCTGGCGATCCCGCGCGAGCTGGGAGCACTGACGGTATGCCGTCAAGAGACAATGCAACAGCCGTGCGGTCGCCCTGGTGGGGACTCGATGGATGCCCGACAGCGGGCATCATGGTCCGTCAAGAGGCAGTATCCACCCGTGGCGCGAGGTCCACCTGAGGGATGGAAACGGGCGAAAAGAGGAGAGGAACCGTGACAGGATTGCTCAAGCGTTTGTTTGGACAGAAGGAAGAGGAGATGGAGCCGACGCCGTCGGTGACGGAAAGCGACGAGGCAGGGCCCGTGTCCGACGCCGAACCGATCCACGTGACCGACGCCACCTTTGAGGAGACGGTGCTGGAAGCATCGTTGCCGGTGTTGGTCGACTTTTGGGCGCCCTGGTGCGGCCCGTGTCGCATGATCGCGCCGATCGTGGAAGAATTGGCCAGGGCCTACGATGGGCGGGCCGTGATCGCCAAGATGAACACCGATGAGCAGGGCGAGGCGGCAGCCAAACTGGGCATCATGGGCATCCCCACTTTGATTTTGTTCAAGGGCGGGCAGGAGGTGGATCGGATCGTGGGCTATGCGCCGCGCCACGCCATCAAAGAAAAGCTCGACGCGATCCTGGGTTAGGGATGATGGCACGGCTGAGAGACGGGCTAGTCCGCACCTGGCGGGAGAACTGGCTGCTGCTGCTGATTTTGGCGGCCATTTTTGCCGGGTTTCTGTTCTTTCGGACATCGGCCAGTGCGGTCGAGAGCGTGGAAGCCGTCGATGCCATTCTGACAAGCGGGCAACCGACGCTGGTCGAGTTCTATTCCAACACCTGAACGTCGTGCCTTTTGGCCAAGCCTGTCGTCGACAGGCTCGAGCGTGAACTGGAGGGCCAGGCCCAGGTGTTAAAGCTCAACGTGGTGAGCTCCGTGGGGCGGCAACTGACCTCTCGCTATGGGGTGCGGGGGGTTCCTACCTTTTTCCTGTTCGATGGCGCGGGGCAGATGGTTCACTATCAGGTGGGCCGGCTGGACACCCATCGGATCCACGCTGAGATCGAGATGTTGGGGAGGTGAGTGTATGCCGATCTATGAGTATGTGTGCGACGATTGTGGAACGCAGTTTGAGAAATTCGTGCGGTCGGTCACGTCGGTGGTCGAGGTCAAGTGCCCCGAGTGTGGCGGCCTGAACGTTCGGAAAGGCTGGTCGGTCTTTGGGACCAGCGGCGGCGACGGGGGACTGGGCAGCTTTTCGCCTTCGGCCAGTAGCTGCAACACGGGCGGCACCTGAGGGCTTCCACGCTGAGAGCCGTGGGCTCTCGCTGGAAACCAGGGAGTAAGAGGCATGTCTGGAGAGACGGGGATGACGCTTTCGACGCAGGCTCAGGAAGAAATCCTTGCCCGCATGAAGCGTATCGAGGGGCAAGCACGGGGCGTCCAGCGGATGCTGTCAGAGGACCGGGACTGTGTGGAGATCCTCACCCAGCTCGCGTCTTTGCGGTCGGCGGCCTACAGCGCCAGCATCGCCTTGACCCGGCACTATGCCCTTCAGTGCTTCCAGGGCGCCGATGAGCCGGGCGCGTCTGAAGAGGTCATGAAGAACCTGGTCGAGGTTCTGTTGAGGACCCCTCATTAGGGCTCCTACCGAAAGGACGGTATCATGCCAGAGTTAAGTAGCAGTGCTGGAGAGATGGTGATCGTTGCCATCGTGCTGGTCAGTTGGATCGTCCTGATGCGGTTTGTGTTGCCGCGTCTGGGGATCTCGACCTGAATGAGCGATTCGTGCCGTGGGGCGTTGCCCCGCGATGAGGAATCGGAAGAAGACTAGAACACAGTTCGTCCATGGTTGAGAGACGGCGCCCATTGGGGCGCCGTTTTTCGTGGGCGCCCGATTGTGCAAAAAACCCCAGGGAATGAGTTGACAGTTCTTGGGGGTCGTGATACAATGCCGTTCATGCCGGTTTTGGCAGTTTTTTTGCGAGGAGGCAAATCGTGATCGATCGAGGCAGGCCTGTGTATACCATTGGAACCGCAGCCGAGTTGCTGGGGGTCCATCCGCGCACGTTGCGGCTTTATGAAGACGGCGGACTCATCCGGCCCGCCCGCAAGAACAATCGACGGTTTTATTCCAGCAACGATCTGCAGTGGATCAACTGCATTCGCTATCTGATTCACGAAAAGGGACTGAACCAGGAAGGCATGAGGCGCCTTCTGGCCTTGATCCCCTGCTGGGACATTCAGCATTGTACTGAGGAGCAAAAGGCCACCTGTGCCGCCGTTCGCGATCGGAGCACGCCTTGCTGGGATCTGGCGCGACGGGACGGCAACGAGGACCAACATTGTCATGACTGTCGGGTATATCTTACGGCGGCCCAGTATGTGTTGGACGAGGAGGAGCGCGCCGAAGCCGCTCGCTACGTTCTGGCGGATTAGCGCATCTCTGCTGGATCTGGATCATAGGAAACGGTCAGGCGTTTTGCCCCGGCCGTTTTCTGTTAGGCCATTCAAAAAAGGGAAAAATTGGGACTGTTGGAAGGCCCCCCCCCAAAGGGCGTCTGGTGGCCGATGTATTTGTGCTGGGAAAAGTAGGCCGTGCGCCGGGTGTTTTCTTCTATCGACAAAAAGAGATAGATGAATTCACTGCTGGCGTACAGAAACAGAAAAAAGAGAATGGCCAGAATCAGCATGGCCACAAAGACGGCCACTCCGGCCAACGGATCCCCGATGCCCAAACCCAGGACCCCCGAGTCGCCGGCCACCAAAAAGCTGGCCACCAGGGCCCCAATGGCTGCCAGAATGCCCAAGCCGAGGGCCAGCCAGGCCAGGATCTTGAGGATGGTGGCAATGACGCGCAAGGCCAGAAATCGTCTGTCCATTTGTGTGCTCCCTTCTTTGCCGGCGTGTGTGTGGTGGATGTGCTGCCAATTATTATAGCACAAGGCCCCCCGATTGCCAACCCCGGCTGGGGATCCCGGTAGGCGCCCCACCGATGGGGTTTGTAGGGGCGTAGGCATTCCCGGTGCGAGGGTATGCCCCGGTCCGGTTTGCGTTGGGAATGCCTCGCCCAAAATCCGGCACGGCATGCCGTGCCTATACGCATCGTCGGCCCTACACGACCGCCCTATCTCGGCGGGCGCCCCAAATCCTATCCCTGGTAGCGATGGCGGTCGCGCTGCCAGACCTTGTCGAGGACACCCTCCAGGCTGGTCGTCAGGTCGATCTCCTGGCTATTGGCCAGGCAGATGATGGCGAAAATGATGTCGGCCATCTCTTCGCCCAGCTCCTGAGCGGCCTCTTCCGGTTTCTTGGGCTTGGGGCCAAACTGGTGGTTGATCAGGCGGGCCAGCTCGCCCACCTCTTCGGCGATGCGGGCCAGGTTGGCGTGGGGCGAAAAATAGCCGTTGCCCACCTGCTGGATCCAATCGTCCACCCGGCGTTGAAATTCCCGCAGAGATACGTCCGTCATGATCGGCCTCCCGAATTGTGGGCGCTGCGGTGCTGGCTTTTGTCCAGCACCTTGCGTAGAAAGTGGCCGGTGTAGCTGCCTGCCTGGCGCGCCACCTGTTCGGGCGTGCCCTGGGCCACGATCTGCCCGCCGCCGTCGCCGCCCTCGGGCCCCAGGTCGATGATCCAGTCGGCGGTTTTGATCACGTCCAGGTTGTGCTCGATGACGATGACGGTGTTGCCGGCGTCGGTGAGCCGGTGAAGGACGTCGAGCAGGTTCTGGATGTCGGCAAAGTGCAGGCCGGTGGTCGGCTCGTCCAGGATATAGATGGTGTCGCCGGTGGACACGCGGGCCAGCTCTTTGGCCAGCTTGACCCGCTGGGCCTCGCCGCCCGACAGGGTGGTGGCGCTTTGGCCAAGTTTGACATAACCCAGGCCCACGTCCATCAGCGTCTGCAAAATGCGCTGGATCTTGGGGACCGCGCCAAAGAACTCGGCGGCCTCGGTCACGTCCATGTCCAGCACTTCGGCGATGTTCTTGCCCTTGTATCGGATCTGGAGCGTCTCGCGGTTAAAGCGCTTGCCCTGGCATACGCTGCAGGTGACCCACACATCGGGCAGAAAGTGCATCTCGACTACCTTTTGCCCATACCCTTTGCAGGCCTCGCACCGGCCCCCTTTGACGTTAAAGCTAAATCGGCCCGGTTGGTAGCCGCGCGCCTTGGCCTCGGGCGTTGCGGCGAACAGGTCGCGAGTGTGGGGCATCACCTGGACGTAGGTGCCCGGGTTGGAGCGGGGGGTGCGCCCAATGGGATTCTGAGTGATGTGGATCACCTTGTCCACCTGGGCCAGGCCCTCGATGCGGTCGTGGGCGCCTGGTTTTTCGCTGGCGCCGTGCAAGACGTGGGCCAGCGCCGGGTGCAGGGTT
>CAYVLO010000056.1:0-8011 GCA_964452125.1 uncultured Anaerolineaceae bacterium
CCGCCTCTGGTAGGTGGTCTGCCGGCCCAAGGGGTTGCGGCGGGCGTCCTCGGGGGCGCTGAGCAAGACCTGACAGGTCTGCCAGACCTGTCAGGTCTACCAAGCGAGAGCCTACAGACCGGCTTCCTGGCGCAGAATGTCGGCCTTGTCGGTGCGCTCCCACGGCGCATCGATATCGTCGCGGCCAAAGTGCCCGAAGGCGGCTGTGGCCTGAAAGATGGGGCGCCGCAGATCGAGCTGCTTGATGATGGCTGCCGGGCGAAAGTCGAAATGCTTGGCGATCAGATCGACGATCACCTCGTCCGACACCTTGCCCGTGCCATAGGTCTCGACGGCCAGCGACAGCGGCTTGGCCACGCCGATGGCATAGCTCACCTGGAGCTGCACCCGTTCGGCCAGGCCGGCGGCCACAATGTTCTTGGCCACGTAGCGGGCATAGTAGGCGCCCGAGCGGTCCACCTTGGTCGGGTCTTTGCCCGAGAAGGCGCCGCCGCCGTGGCTGGCCATGCCGCCGTAGGTGTCGACGATGATCTTGCGGCCCGTCACGCCGGCATCGCCCTTGGGCCCGCCCGTCACGAACCGGCCCGTTGGATTGACATAAATCTTGGTATTCTCGTCGATCATGCCGTTGGGCACCACGTACTTGATGACCCGCTGGATGATGTCGGCGCGGATCTTGCTCTGCTCCACGTCGGGCGAGTGTTGGGTCGAAATGACGACGGCTTCCACCCGTTTGGGCTTGCCATACTCGTATTCGATGGTAACCTGGCTCTTGCCGTCGGGGCGGAGGTAGGGCAGCACCCCGTCCCGGCGCACCTGGCTCAGCCGCCGGCACAGCTTGTGGGCGAACATAATGGGCAACGGCATCAGCTCGGGCGTTTCGGTGCAGGCAAAGCCGATCATCATGCCCTGGTCGCCGGCGCCAATCGTTTCGATCTCTTGCTCGCTCATTTCGCCGGTCTTGGCTTCGAGGGCCTTGTCGACCCCCAGCGCAATGTCGGCGCTTTGCTCTTTGATCGAGACCAGCACACCACAGGTCTCGCCGTCAAAGCCAAACTTGGCCCGGGTGTAGCCAATGTCGCACACCACATCGCGCACCAGGGCGTTCATGTCCACATAGGTGCTGGTAGTGATCTCGCCCATCACCAGCACCAGGCCCGTGGTCACCGCGCACTCGCAGGCCACGCGGGCATCGGGATCGTCGGCGATGATGGCGTCCAGGACGGCGTCAGAGATCTGGTCGCAGATCTTGTCCGGGTGTCCCTCGGTCACCGATTCCGACGTGAAAAAGTGTTGGGGCGAGGTCATAAAGGTCGTTGTCATATCGTTTGCCTCCGTCTGTGTTATGAATGACTGTCAAAGCACACGGTATACTGCCATGGCGTTTGCACTGTCCCTCGACATGCCTGGAAGGATGTGGACCCCCTGCTTGTGCGCGGGCGGACCCGCGGCGGGGGTGACGTTCGTCAATTGGCGTATCGTCATGCCCGCGCAAGCGCCTGCGTACTCGCAGGCAGCATCCATCCTGTGCCGCACCATGTCTTGGCCGACCTGGCAACAGCCCTGGCGTGCCGGCAGGCCGATTGCCCGCCGGTCGTGCCCATGCGCTACGTTCCTTCTTCCCACGAGGTCAGGTAGTGGGCCTGTTCGGGGGTGAGCACGTCGATCTCGATGCCCATGGCCTTGAGCTTGAGGGCCGCGATCTGCTTGTCGATCTCTTCCGGGACGGAATAGACCTTGTTTTCCAGTTGCTCGGCGTTTTGGACCATATACTCGGCGCACAGGGCCTGGTTGGCAAAGCTCATGTCCATGACGGCCGAGGGGTGACCTTCGGCCGCGGCCAGGTTGATGAGACGGCCTTCGCCCAGCAGCGAGATGCGGCGCCCGTCGACCAGGACGAATTGCTCCACAAAGGCCCGCGGTTGGCGCACCTCTACGGCCAGGTCGCGCAGGGCCGGGATGTTGATCTCGACGTTAAAGTGGCCCGAGTTGGCCACGATGGCGCCGTCCTTCATCACTTCCAGGTGGGCGCGGTCGATCACATGCTTGTCGCCGGTGGAGGTGACAAAGATGTGGCCCACCTTGGCCGCTTCCAGCATCGGCATCACCCGGTAGCCGTCCATCACGGCCTCGAGGGCGCGCAGGGGGTCCACCTCGGTGACGATGACGTTGGCGCCCAGGCCTTCGGCGCGCATGGCCACGCCCCGGCTGCACCAGCCATAACCGGCGACCACCACCGTCTTGCCGGCGATCAGGGTGTTGGTGGCCCGCAGGATGCCGTCCATGGTGCTCTGGCCCGTGCCGTAGCGGTTGTCGAAAAAGTGCTTGGTCAGGGCGTCGTTGACGGCGACGATGGGATAGCCGAGCACGCCGTCGGCGGCCATGGCCCGCAGACGGATGACGCCGGTGGTCGTCTCTTCTGTGCCGCCGATAATGCCGTCCAACAGCTCGGTGCGCTGTTTGTGCAGGATGCCCACGGTGTCGGCGCCGTCGTCCATGGTGAGTTGGGGGCCGTGTTCGATGGACTGGTGGATGTGGCGATAGTAGGTGTCGTGATCTTCGCCCTTGATGGCGAACACGGGGACGCCGTACCTGGCTACCAGGGCCGCGGCGGCATCATCCTGGGTGCTCAGGGGGTTGCTGGCGCACAGCCGCACGTCGGCCCCGCCGGCTTTGAGGGTGCGCATCAGGTTGGCCGTCTCGGTGGTGACGTGCAAACAGGCCGCCACCCGCACCCCTGCCAGCGGTTTTTCGGCTTCAAAGCGCTCGCGGATCAGCCGCAGGACGGGCATCTCTTGCTCGGCCCATTCAATCCGCAACTGTCCGGCGTCGGCCAGGTTCAGGTCTCGTACATCATAGTCTTTCACAGTGTTGCTCCTTTAGCTGTTTTCTACTTGTTGGGTCTGGGCGTTTCGGGTCAGGTCGTCCAGTTCCGGCGAATCGCCAAAGACCTGTCGGTAGCGCGCGGCAAATTCCTCGGGCGAATAGGTGTGGTTCTGGGTGCCATCCTGCTCCAACACGTAGGTGGCGGCCAGGGCCGCGATCCGGCCTGTGGTCGGCCAGGGGTAGCCCCGCAACATCCCTTTCATGATGCCCGCCCGGTAGGCGTCGCCCGCTCCTGTGGGCTCTTTGACCTGAACCGGCGGAGCCACGGGGACAAACAGGACGTCGCCGTCCGTGTGGATCATCGAGCCCTGCTCGCCCCGGGTGATGATGGTGGTCTCGGGCAGGGACAGCACCTGTTCGTCCGACAGGCCGGTCTTGCTTTTGATCAGGCCAAATTCATACTCGTTGACGATCAGCATTTTGGCGCTGCGCATGCCGTTCAACAGCTCGTCGCCGCTCAGTCGGACGATCTGCTGGCTGGGATCATAGATGTAGGGAATGCCCAGCTCCTGGCACTCGCAGGCATACTTGTGCATAGCCGGGGGCGCGTTGGGCGAGATGATGGCCAGTTGGATGGCCTGGTGGTCCAGGTTGTGAAAGGAGAGGAGGTCGGCTTTGGCCATGGCCCCGGTGTAAAAGCTGGCGATCTGGTTGTTCTCCAGGTCGGTGTTGACGAAAAAGGAGGAGGTGAATTCGTCCTCGATCTCGACGACGGCCGAGGTGTCCACGCCAGCGCGGTCGAGCCAGGTCCGATAGTCGGAAAAGTCCTGGCCTACCGTGGCCATCACCGTTGGGCGCTCGCCTAGCAGGGCCAGGGAATAGGCCACGTTGGGCGCGCACCCGCCCCGCTGCTTGCGCATGGCGTCGACCAAAAAGCTGAGGCTGATCTGGTGGATCTGATCGGGGAGAATGCACTCGCGAAAACGGCCCGGAAAGGTCATCAAATAATCATAGGCCACAGATCCAGTGATAATTATGCTCATAATTTCCCTTGTCTTGATGTGTACTCGGTAGGGCCTCAGGCATACCGTTCTTGCAAGGCCCGGGCCACCTGACCCGTGGTCTGCAGTACCCGTTCCGCCGTTTCCACGCTCAGCGACCCGCATCCACACGAGGGGGTGATGAGCGACGCCGCCAAAAGATCGTCTCGGTGCAGCCCTTTGGCCGTGAGCAGGCCAATGGCCTGGTGGAAACGTTCCACCAAACTGTCCACGGTCTCGTGGAGGACCTCATCGCTGGCTGGCACGATACCCCAGGCGATGATGCCGCCTCTTTCCAGGAAGGCGCCCACCTCGTCGGGGTAGAGGGCCAGGGTATCGGCATATTCGTAGGCGTCCGGGTTCAGGATGTCCACCCCAGTGGATAACAACAGGGACCAGTCGGTGTTGCCACAGCAGTGCACCCCCGACAGACCCTGGATGCCGGCCAGCACCTCGGCCATCAAGGTCTCCACCTGGGATTGGCTCAGGGAGATCAGCGCCGATCCATAGCTGCTCATGTACGGTTCGTCTACGAAAATAATGGTCTGGTCGGCCACACCACGCAGCTCCCGTTCCATCCAGGTGGCCTTGAGCCGCAGGTGCTTGGCCACCGCTTCGGCCAAAACGTCGTCATAGAGCACCGGCCGGCGGTCCTGATCGACCACCGTAAGCCCCCAGCTCACCGGGCCGGTTACCTGCCCCTTGACAATGGGCCTACGTTCCTTATCCTGCTCCAGCAGGTGATGCAGCCCTGCCGCATAGTCGCGGCCGACGGCAGCGTAGGCCAGGTCCTCGCCCAGGTAGGCAATGTACAGGCGTTCCAGTTCGGTTTCCAGCGCCCGCTCGCGGTCGACGTGGATGCGCTCCGATTCCAGCACGATGCCGGGAAAGCGCTCGCTGTACTGGACGTACATGTTCTCCAGGAAGGAGCGCTTGGGCAGTTGTGGCCAGGTGGCAATATCGAGGGTGTCTTGCACCAATTGCCAGGCCGCCGCGGGATCGGTGTGGGGCAAGCTGCCGGCCGCCAGCGAGCGCAGCCCCGGTTCAAATTGGGTCATTCTTCCACCATCTGTCGCAGGCTCTTGGAGTAGGGCGGGTAGGCGATGCCGTTTTCGGTGATGATGCCGGTGACATAACGATGGGGCGTCACGTCAAAGGCCACGTTCAACACCGGCACGCCGTCGGGCGCGATCTGACAGTCGCCCACGTGGGTGACCTCGTCGGAGGAGCGCTGTTCGATGGGAATGTCGTCGCCCGTGGGCAACGATAGGTCGATGGTCGAGGTGGGCACCACGGCGTAAAAGGGGATGCCATTCTCTTTGGCCAGCACGGCCAGTTTGTAGGTGCCGATTTTGTTGGCCACGTCGCCGTTGGCGGCGGTGCGGTCCGAGCCCACCAGCACAATATCGACCTGGCCCGTGCGCATCAGATGGCCCGCCACATTGTCGGCGATCAAGGTCATGGGAATGCCGTCTCGCATCAGCTCCCAGGAGGTCAAGCGGGCGCCCTGCAGGCGCGGGCGCGTTTCGTCCACCCAGACGTGGATCTGGATGTCCTGTTCGTGGGCCGCGCGAATGACGGCCAAGGCCGTGCCATAGTCCACGGTCGCCAGGGCGCCCGCGTTGCAGTGGGTGAGGATATGGAACCCATCCTCGATCAGGGCCGCTCCGTGAGCGCCCATCCGTTTGTTGATCTCGACGTCCTCGTCGGCAATGCGCTGAGCCTCGTCGATGAGGGCCTGGACCAGGGCCGAGGCCTCGGCGCCTTGCCATGCTCGCGCCCGGCGCAGCATCCGGTCGATGGCCCAGAACAGGTTCACGGCCGTGGGCCGCGTGCGGCGCAGGACCTCAGCCGCTGCCTCGAGGTCGGCCCGCACGCCCTCTGGGGTGGTGGCCCGGCTCTGTTGGCCGGCCAACGCCAGGCCAAAGGCCGCTGCGGCGCCAATGGCCGGCGCGCCGCGGATGTACATGTCCTGGATGGCCGTGGCCACGTCGTGATAGTCATCGTATTCGACGATTACATACTCCAGCGGCAACTTGCGCTGGTCGATCAATTTGACGGTCCCTGCGGGATCCCATTCGATGGTTCTCATCATCCCTTTTGTCCTTACAACGAAAAAAGCTCCCTCGATGAGAGCTTTTGCCTCTTCTCTCATCTGCCAGGTTGCACTTTGCGCGATTGCGCCTCGATGCAGCCTGCCGGAATTGGCACCTGATTGGCTGACCCGGGTTCCTATCTGTCCGGCTTTTCTGCCAGACAGACCACCGAGATCCTAGGGCCAATTGGTTGCCGGGGCTTCGTCGGGCCGGTCCCTCCACCCCTCTGGATGAGCGTCCAGTTCAATTGTAACGGCGATTATCGTAGCACACTCGCAGGGTTTTGTCAAACCTGATTTGCAGATAGGGCGACGGGCGCCCGGGCGGGTTTCAACCCCGCCCGTACCACGTGCTCCCTTGATGAGGCCTGTAGGGGCGACGCATGCATCGCCCGTGCCCATGTGTCGTCATGCCTGCTGTTGTAAGGGCGCGGCCGGCTGCCAGAGCAGCATGAGCACCGCTGCCGCCAGGGCCATGATAGCCCCGAACAGGAACGGCGCCGATGGCCCGAACCCCTGCCAGCCGCCGACCCCCTCCCACAGGATGCCGGCGATCAGCGACGCCGGAAAATCGATCAGACCCAGGATGGCGTTGTAGGTGCCAAAGGCCGTGCCCCGCAGTTCGGCAGGCACCAGGTCGGCGACCATGGCCTTGGTCGTGCCGTAGGCCAGACCGTAGTACAGCCCGTAAAAGGCATACAGCACCCACACATGCCAGCCGGTCTGGGCCAGGGCAAAGCCCAGGTAGATGACGGCATAGGCCAGCCAGCCGCCGATGACGATCCGGCGGCGCCCTATCCGATCCGACCAAGCCCCGGCGGGGGCCGAGATCACGGTGTAGACCAGGTTAAAGGTGACCAACATGGCCAGGATGCCGATCACGCTCAACCCCCGCTCCTGCGCCCGAAGGACCAGGAACGCATCGGACGAGTTGCCCAGGTCAAAGAGTCCCACGATGAGCAAAAAGGTGAGAAAGGGCTTGCCCAATCCCTTGAGGGTGATGACCGGCTTTTCCCTCGTGCTGGTGACGGGCACGTCTTTGGCGCCGATCACCAGGGACAGCACCGACAGGGCAGCCGGGATCAGGCTGGCTAGAACGATGATCTGAAAGGTTTTCTGCCCCAGGTTGACGGCGGCCGATTGGGCCGCCCAGACGATCCCCAGGGCGATGAGCAGCCCCAGCGTGGCCCCACCGGTATCGGCCGCCCGATGAAAGCCAAAGGCCAGCCCTCGCTGGCTCTCGTCGATGCTATCGGCGACCATGGCGTCGCGGGGCGCCGTGCGGATGCCTTTGCCCACGCGGTCGGTCCAGCGCACGGCCAAGATCCAGGCCCAGGAGTTGGCGAAATAAAAGAAGGGTTTGGCCAACGCCGATAGGCCATAGCCGGCCACTGCCAGCCATTTGCGGGCGCGCAGCCGGTCCGACAGCCACCCCGAAAAGACCTTGAGCAAGCTGGCCGTGGCTTCGGCAATGCCCTCGATGAGCCCGATGACGCTGGTGCCCACGCCCAGAACGTTGCTCAGGAAGAGAGGCAGGATGTTGATCACCATCTCGCTGGAAATGTCCATGAAAAAGCTGGTCAGGCTGACGGCCCAGACGTTGCGGGGGAGCGAACGCCAGCCCGAGCGGGTCGAAGGGGTGGTTTGTTTCACTTCAGGCCTCCCATGACGATCAAGGATGTCCTACCTGGCACACAACTCGCCGCCATTATACTCCTTGGGGCCTTCTAGCACAAATCCCGGGGCAGCGGGTAGTGGTCATGCCCAAAAAGACCAAAAGACCTCCGAGGTTTCCAAAACCTCGGAGGTCTTGCCCACTGGCTGATGCCCGCGCCCGGCTTTGGAGTGCGGCGCCTTGGCGCCGCCATGGGCCCCCGCTTTCGCGCGAGCGGACTCGCGGCTGGGTTGACAATCGCGGCGGGTGACAAGTACGGGCGGCGCATGCGTCGCCCGTACCATGTGTTTCCGAAGAGAAACTGCTCCGCGCACCGTCCTCAAAAGACCTCCGAGGTTTCCAAAACCTCGGAGGTCTTGCCCACTGGCTGATGCC
>CAYVLO010000056.1:8111-11412 GCA_964452125.1 uncultured Anaerolineaceae bacterium
CCTCCGAGGTTTCCAAAACCTCGGAGGTCTTGCCCACTGGCTGATGTCGCGCCCGCCTTTGGAGTGCGGCGCCTTGGCGCCGCCATGGGCCCCCGCTTACGCGCGAGCGGACTCGCGGCTGGGTTGACAATCGCGGCGGGTGACAAGTACGGGCGGCGCATGCGTCGCCCGTACCATGTGTTTCCGAAGAGAAACTGCTCCGCGCACCGTCCTCAAAAGACCTCCGAGGTTTCCAAAACCTCGGAGGTCTTGCCCACTGGCTGATGTCGCGCCCGCCCCGGGCGCCGGGGCAACAGCGCCGATTTTTCCTTTTGACGGTTCTGGGGTAAAATTCCCACTGGATTAGAATGGGAGGAACCTATGCGACCAAGTCAGACCTTTCGCGTGATCCCTTCGCTGCCGCCCAAATTGGAGCGGCTGCGCGAGTTGGCTTATAACCTGTGGTGGACCTGGAACCATGAGGCCATTGCCCTCTTTCGGCGGCTGGATCGAGATCTGTGGGAGACCGCCGGGCACAACCCGGTGCTCATCCTGGGCACCATCCGCCAGGAGCGCCTCGATCAGGTGGCCCAAGACGACGGCTTCTTGTCCCACCTCGACCGGGTCTATCGTGAGTTCCAGCGCTACATGAATAGCCGCACCACCTGGTATCACAAGCGCGTTGTGGCCGACGCGGCCTCGGCCGAGGAACGGGCGGCCCAGCACCGGATCGCCTACTTTTCCCTCGAGTTCGGCCTGACCGAGAGCCTGGGCATCTATGCCGGGGGGCTGGGCATGTTGGCCGGCGATCATCTGAAATCGGCCAGCGACCTGGGCATCCCCCTCGTCGGGGTGGGGCTGCTCTACCAGCAGGGCTATTTCCGACAGTATCTCAACCCCGACGGCTGGCAGCAGGAACACTATCCCGACAACGACTTTTACAACATGTCCGTGGCCCTAGAGCACACCCTCAGTGGGGCGCCCCTCTTTATCGAGGTCCAGCTCCCGCAGGGGATGGTCAAGGCCCAGATCTGGCGCGCCCAGGTGGGGCGCGTGCCCCTCTACCTGCTCGACACCAACATCGAAGCCAACGATGCGCCCAATCGGGATATCACCGACCAGCTCTACGGCGGCGACGGCGACATGCGCATCCGCCAGGAGATCTTGCTGGGCATCGGCGGCATCCGCGCCCTGGAGGCCCTGGGGCTGCGCCCCACCGTCTGCCACATGAACGAGGGGCACTCGGCCTTTTTGGCCCTGGAGCGGATCCGATTGCTGATGCAAGAATACCAGCTTTCCTTCGACGAGGCCCGCGAGGCGGCGGCGGCAGGACACGTGTTCACCACCCACACGCCGGTGGCGGCGGGCATCGACTGGTTCCCCCCCGATCTGGTGGACCGGTACTTTGGGGCCCAGTATGCCCAATTTGGCCTCACTCGCCACCAGTTCCTGGGCTTGGGCCGGATGAACCCCGAGGATACGAACGGCTATTTCTGTATGGCCATCTTGGCCATGCGCCTGGCCCATCGGGTCAACGGCGTGAGCAAGTTGCACGGGCGCGTATCGCGCGCCATGTGGCAAGAGGTGTGGCCCCAGGTCCCCGTCGACGAAGTGCCCATTTCGAGCGTGACCAATGGCATTCATCTTCGCTCGTATCTCTCCAACGACATCATCGATCTCTATGACCGCTATCTGGGCCCGCGCTGGATCGAGCAGCCTGGCGACGCCTCGGCCTGGAGGTCGACGCAGCGCATCCCCGACGAGGAGCTGTGGCGCACCCATGAACGGCGCCGCGAGCGCCTGGTGAGCTTTGCCCGAAACCGGCTCCAAACCCAGCTCGAAAAGCGGGGCAGCCGTCCCTCCGAGATCGAGCACGCCGCCGAGGTCCTCGATCCCGAGGCGCTGACCATCGGCTTTGCCCGCCGTTTTGCCACCTACAAACGGGCCGGCTTGTTGTTCCGCGATGTGGAACGGCTGGCCCGCATTGTGGGCGACAGCCAGCGGCCGGTGCAGTTGATCTTTGCTGGCAAGGCCCATCCGGCCGACAATCCGGGCAAGCAGATCATCCGCGAGATCATCCACCACGCCCGGCGCGAAGAGTTTCGGAACCGGGTGGTGTTCATCGAGGATTACGACGTCAATGTGGCCCGCTATCTGGTCCAGGGGGTCGACGTCTGGTTGAACACGCCCCGGCGGCCGCGCGAGGCCAGCGGCACCAGCGGCATGAAAGCGACGGCCAACGGCGCCTTGAACCTGAGCATCCTCGACGGTTGGTGGGACGAAGGCTACACGCCCGAAGCGGGTTGGGCCATTGGCCACGGCGAAGAGTACACCGAGGATCAGTACGAGTATCAGGACATGGTGGAGGCCAACGCCCTTTACGATCTCTTGGAAAAAGAGGTCGTGCCCATGTTCTACGATCGTGGGCGTGATGGCCTGCCGCGCCATTGGATCGCCAAAATGAAGACGGCCATCCGCGATCACGCCGCGGTGTTCAACACCCACCGCATGGTGCTCGATTATTGGCAGCAGTGCTACCTGCCCTCGGCTGAGCGCAGCGAGCAACTTTCGGCCGACCACCTGGCCCGCGCCAAGGCTCTGTCCGCTTGGAAGGAGCGGGTGCGCCAGCAGTGGACCCAGGTCCGAATCCGACGGATCTGGACCAGCGAGCCCGAAACCCAAGAACTCAAGGTGGGAGATCAACTGGAGGTACAGGCCGAGGTCCAGTTGGGCGAGCTGAACCCGACCGATGTCTCGGTCGAGCTATACCACGGCCCTCTCGATTCGGACGGCATGATCTACGACGGGCAGACCAGCCCGATGTTGATCGCCCAATCCAAGGGCAAGGGGATCTATGGGTTTGTGGGCGCCATTTTGTGCCGCACCAGCGGCCGTCATGGGTTTGCCATGCGGGTGGTGCCCCACCACGACGACCTGGGCAACCCCTTTGAGATGGGCCTGATCCTATGGGAGCGCTAGCCGCGACCGACGAGCGCCCCTACAATCGGGCATCCGATCAATCGTAGGGGCGAGGCATTCCGACGGAACCCCGACCAGGACGCCGCCACGCGCCGGGGCATAGGTTCTCGGGGGCGCGCAATCTCGTGCCGGGAATGCCGTCGCCCCTACGGTACGCATCGAAAAGGCAACCCGTAGGGGCAAGGCATCGGTGCAGGAAATCGGGCCGCGCAGCCGATGATGCCGGCTGCAACCCCTTGAGCCCACACACCACCTACCGGCGATGCCTCGCCCACGATGGGCCGTGGCGGGCGAGGCATTCCGACGGAACCCCGACCAGGACGCCGCCACGCGCCGGGGCATA
>CAYVLO010000056.1:11512-11937 GCA_964452125.1 uncultured Anaerolineaceae bacterium
GGCTGCAACCCCTTGAGCCCACACACCACCTACCGGCGATGCCTCGCCCACGATGCTCAGGGCGCCTGGCGCGAAAGCTGGCCCCGGGTCAGGTAATACACCTCCCGGTCGGGGTAGTGGGCCATCACCGCTGCGTCGACTTGCGGGCCGCTGCCCCGGGCAAAGATGACATCGTCGTCCAGGGTGGGGCTCATCTCCCCCAGCAGGGCTCCGTACTCGAGCCAGCGCTCAGCATAGACGATCACCAGCGCGTGGTGCAGGTCGGCCTCCCGGATGGGCGCCCATTGATCCCGTGAAATCCCATAGAACCCGTGCGCCTCGTCCAGGCGTCCGGGCAGGTTGGCCGCCAGGGCGACGACCATCACCTGAGCCAGGGCGCCCGCCAGCGCAGGTCGGGCCTTGGGCGCGCGGGCAGCGGCCCAATC
>CAYVLO010000057.1:0-11768 GCA_964452125.1 uncultured Anaerolineaceae bacterium
TTTGCCGCCTCCGTTCCTCAGAATGACAACCCTCTCCGACAGGCTGCTAGCTCGATCTGCTCCAGCAAGGGGAGCAGCTCCAGGGGGGAGCGGATCGTGTACTGGGGAATTTCGGACGGGCTCTGGGGCTCCCGCGGATAGCGGGGCGACCCGTCCAGCCAGACGCTGATCATCCCCAGGTCGTTCGCCCCTTTGACGTCGCGGGCCAGATTGTTGCCCACCATCACCGTCCTGGAATAGTCAGCTTGGCTCACCTGGAGGGTTTCCAGGGCATGGTCAAAGAGGCGGCAATGGGGCTTTTCCACCCCCAGCGCCTCCGAGATCGACACCGCGCCAAAGAGATCCCACAGGCCGTGGGCGATCAGCACCTGGTCGACGTTGCCCACCGGCCCATCGGAGATGAGGGCCAGGGGAACTCCCTGCGCGGCGAGCTCGCGGATGAGTTGGTCGGCCCCCGGGATGAACTCGGCCCGCAGCGTCTGCATCCGGTCGTTCTTGACCTCGGTGCCCTCGTCCACCAGGGTATCGCCAAAGTCGAAACAGACGGCCAGAATATGGCGGCTCATTGGGAACTCTCGGCGCCGTGGGCGATTCCGTCGATCAGGGCCCGCGCCGTCTGCAGCGCCTCCGGATAGTGCTCGCGGAACCGCGGCATGATCTCCAGGACGTATAGCCCGTCATAGCCGGCCAATTGGGCCAGCACCTGGGCGTGGGGGATGGTCCCCCAGCCGATGGGCATGTGCAGGTCGCCGTCGCCGAAGGACAGCCGGTCGTGCATGGTGGTGCGAACGCTGCCCAGCCGGCCCATGTTGTCGTGGCTGTGGATGTGCCGCAGGTGGGGTGCGGCCTGGCGGACCGCCTCCAAAAAGTCGAATCCCAATAGGTTGGCCGCCACGTACAGGTGACCCAGGTCCAGCGTGATGCCCAGGTTGGGATGATCCACCTCCTCGATCTGACGCACCAGGTTGGGGATGGACAGACCGCCGTGGTAGGTCAATAGATCGTCCAGCCCAAGGCCGGCGCGCCGCAGCGTGGCGATCTCCCAGGGGTGGGGGTCGCGGTTCTCCATCCCGACGATGACGCCCAGGTCGGCGGCCAAGGGCAGCAGCTCCCGCAACGCCGCGACTTCCCGCTGGCGGGCCTCCTCCAACTCGTCGAGGCCGGGCAGGTCGTCGAGACCGGCGGCCACTTCCTGGAGCCCGATAAGGCCGCTGTGGTACACCAGGACGTGGGACCCGATGGCGGCGCAAAAGTGCAGGCAGGCAGCCATGAGCTCCTTTTCCAGCTCCAGGGCGCGCTGGCCGTCGGGCGCCTTGGGCGGAAAAGCCAGGTTCAGCGAACCGGTAGGGTGCACCGAGTAGATGAATTCGTATTGCTCGGTGATGGCCCGGATGCGGTCCACCTGGGCCTGTCGTAGCCGCCCGCCGATGATGGCATCCAGCCCGTCGACCGACACCTCGACGCCGTCGAACTCGCAGGATTGGAAAAAGGTCAGGTCCTGGCGCAGTTGCTCCAGGCTCCCGCCGAAATGAGCCGAATCGCCGTTGATGCAGATCCCTTGGATGTTCATAGATCCCCTCCCTGTGCGTGATGTTATGAGTTGGGTCGATCAGGGTGTGAGCAGGCCGAGATCCTCGAGGTAGGGATTGTACAGGTACTGGGTTGAAAAGTCGCCTTCGAATGTGGCGTGGAACAGCAGCGCTTTGGCCGGATCGAGGAACCAGTCGCCGCGGGCCAGGGTGTTGCCCGTGGCCTGATTGTAGCCCCAGGGTGAGTTGGCCTTGTCCTGGCCCCAATCCTCGCCGTCAAAGGAATAGCCCAGCGTCTGCCCCCGGTAGTCGAAAGGCTGGTCAAAGGTCTTGCCTGGGCCGATCTCGCCCCGGCGCTGCCACAGCGTGTCATAGATGGGAACCAGGCGATAGCTGACGTCCTTGTCGCCCAGTTCCTCGGGCGTTTGGGCCTCGTTGCCCACGCGATAGATGGTGGTATGGGGCACCAGGATGATCTTTTTGCCATAGATGCCGTGGCCGTAGGTTTCGACGAAAACGACCGGGGGGCCTTCTTCCATCCGGACGTTGGCCACAGGCTCCAAAAAGCCTTTGCTCACCGAGTCATCAGCGGGATAGAGGTAAATATATCCGTGGGCCAGTGTTTGCATGGCCTGGAGTCGGCCGAAGGAACTGCCGTCCTTGCGCACGATCATCTGGATCGATTCCATGTCGTTCTCGTGGCAGCCCTCTGACTTTTCGCAGGGGTCGTCGGTATAGTCGCGGGGGTGGAACAGCGAGTAGAACACAAACCAATGGGTCTCGGTTTCGATGACCGAATAGTAGACGTGGGCCGACAGGTCGCCGCTGGGCTGGTTCTCCCAGTTGTTGTTGCTCAGCCAATCGCCGTCAAAATCCACGGCGGTGATATAGTCCTGGTCGGTGGCGGTCCCTTGATAGATGATGGGCGCATAGCGCCGGGCCAGTTCCTCGTAGCTAAAGGGCACCTCGGTCGATGCCGGTGCGGCCGTAGGCTCGGTTTGGCCACAGCCGCCCACCGTCAGCAGGGCCAGGGTCAGCAGACAGGCCAGTACAAAATGGGACCATACGAATGATTTCATGATTTCTCCCTACTTGTTTTTCGTTGTGGCTGATTCCAGGGCCGGAGCAAACCCAGGCCCAACAGAAACACCAGGGAACAAAAGGCATAGATCCACCGCAGACCGAGGACGGGCGCCAGGGCAAAGGCCAGGAACGGGCCTGCCGTACTGCCCACGTCGCCGGCCCCCGCATAGGCGCCCATGACGATGCCCTCGCGCCCCTTGGGCGTAAGGTCGCCCACCAGGGCAGGGAGGGTAGCCAGGATGGCGCCGCTGCCCGCGGCGCCCAGCACGACCCCCAGAGCGATCAGCCCCAGGGGTGTGGCCAGGGCCAGCGAACAAAACCCGACGACGGCCAGCAGCAGCCCGCCAGCGATGACCGACACCCGGCCGATGGGGGTGTCGGACAGGACCCCGGCCAGCGATCCGGCCACCCCTGCCGTCATGGAGCGCAGGCCCAGGATCAGCCCGCTGGCCGACGCCACGCCCAGGGTCCGCTCCCCAAAGGCGACCATTTGGCCGAATCGTTCTTGCAGCAACAGGTTCACGGTCGAGAACACGATGCCGTCGCCCGTGAATTGCACGATCAGATAGAGCGCCAGCAGCGGCAGCAAGCCGGTATGGCTCTTGAGCAGGGTATAGATCTGCTGCCCGGTGATCGGGCGCCGGGTCACCTTTGGCTGCGATTGGGGCTGCCCCGGTTCGGGGGGGGCGACGTTGATCCAGGGGGCCGTCTCGGGCAAGGCGAACAGCGCCACGGCCAACCCCACGGCGGTGAGACCCGCGCAGGTCAAGATGCCCATCTGAAAGCCAATGGCATCGACCAGGAATCCGCCCACCATGGGGCCCAGCGCCAGCCCCGCCACCACCCACAGATTGTAGATGCCCATGCAGCGGCCCCGGTTGCCCGCCGTGCTTATGTCGAGCACCATCGTCAGCCCGCCGACGTTGAGCAGCGCCCAGGCGGCGCCCCAGATCAGCCGGGTGAAGAGAAAGGGCCAGAAGCCGCGCGCCAGGCCGTAACCGGCGGTCGAGACCACAGCCAGTACCATTCCGGCCACGAAAAGCGGGCGCCGCTGCCGCCGGTCGAACAGCAGGCCGGCCAGCGGATTGCCGGGGATGCGGATCAGGCGGTGAATGCCCAACATGATGCCCACCGACCCCAGGGTCAGGCCCACGGCGTCCAGTTGGCTCGATAGGACGGCAAAGAGGGTTAGATCGCCAAAGAGGGACAGGCAGATGGCCAAGCCCATCGGCAGGAGCACCTGGCGCGGCGAGAGAGATGAGGTCACGGCGTCAGGGCCTCGAACACGACTTTTCCCATCCACTCATCCGGCTGCAACCCATCGATCCCGAACAGAACCACTCGCTCGGCGTCCATCATGAGTTAGTGCTCGTGATTCTCCAGCAGCGCCTGGGCTTCGGCCCGCGAGCCGCGCCAGGGGCCGGGCGTTTCCTGTTTGAGGGTGGTCACCGCTGCGGCCCAACGCGTCGCCTGTTGGGGGGACTCGCTCAGGCGCATGCCCAAATAGGTGGAAAAGCAGGTGTCGCCGCGGCCGGTTCTCCCGTTCAGGGCGCGAGGAGAAAAGGACGCGCGATAGATTTTCCCGTTGGCGAACACGGTCACCCCCGACGACTGGGTGAGGACGATCTCCTGGGGGCCGTATTCGGCCAGGCGAGGCGCTGCCTTTTCCAGATCGGTCTGGCCGGTGAGCAGTTCGGCCTCGGCCTGATCGGCCTTCAGGTAGGTGATGTGAGAGAGGCCCTGGGCCATATCGGGCCAGTCCTCGAACACCAGATCCTGTCCATTGGGTGCCCGGACAAATCCCTGGATGTCCAAAGCGACGGGGCCTCGTTGGGCCAGATCCTGCAAAAGGGCCAGGTCTACCTCTCCGGCGATGACGGGCACCACCGCATAGATGCGGGCCTTGAGGTCCGGGATCTCTGGGGGGGAAAAGGGACCGGCAAAGCTGGACAGCTCGCAGATCCGCCGTTCCATGTCGGCCGAGTTGTAGCGGTTGGTGAGGCGGGAGGTGGCCGCGCTGGCTGTGGCCCACACCTGCACCCCTTCGGCCTTCATTTCGTCCAGCAATGGAAAATCGTCCGGGTGCAAGCGGGTGGCGACCGAAACGTCGATACCCAGGCGCCGCAGGGCAATGCTACCATATTGGACAGCGCCCCCCGAAGCGAATTTGGAGTGGCCATCTACGACCAATTCGTCTTTGGCCACGTGGCCGATCATCAGAATGTCTGTGTCAAAGGGTGTCATGGGGGTTCCTGTGAGAATCGTTTTTCCTGTCAGACTGGGTTGTGCTGGCTCCGCCCTGGGACCCTCAGGAGCCGGCGGCGCGTAGGATCGAGGTTAGGACGTCGGGGGTGTTGGTGCAAATGCCGTCGACATCCAGTTTGACCAATTCCTGCAGCTCGGAGGGTCGTTCCTCGTGCCAAAGGATGATGCCCAGGTTGTGCTGGCGGATGGCGCCGATCAGCTCCGGCGTCAGCAGTTTGTGGGGCTCGGGGGCCGCCCGTTCCCAGCAGGGGTGAATATAGTCGGCGTCCACGGCCAGGGCCCAGTCGATAAAGTCGATCTCCCGGTCCGACGAGCCCACGAGGATCGACGTCCGGAGGCTCGGTTCCAGGAATTTGGCCTTTTGCGGCAGCCAGGGATAAAAGGAGCCGGCGATGACCTGGTCCATAAACCGGGTCGCCCGCAACACCTCGATCATGGGGCCTGGGGTGTGCTGGCCTTTCATCTCGATGTACAACTCGGCGCGCCCGCGCACCAGGTCGATGACCTCGGCCAGGGTGGGGATCTTTTCCCCCTGCCCGGCATCCAAGCGTTGGATTTCGGCCCGGGTGTGTTGGGGCACCAGGCCGCTGCCGTTGGTAGTCCGCGCCAGGTCGGGATCGTGGATCACCATGAGGTAGCCATCGGAGCTGAGGTGGATGTCCAGCTCCATCATGGTGGCCCCCAATTGGATGGCTCTTTCAAAGGCGCGCAGCGTGTTTTCGGGCTCGTACGCCGACGCGCCACGGTGGGCAATGTTGTGAATCATGGTTTGCACCTTGGTCAGATTTGGCGCGGGGCCTCACCAGAGCCTGGTGAGGCCTTTCCGCAGGCAGCCACAGCCCTCGACGGCCCTGGAATCGGATCCCGGGGGCGTGCCACCAGAGGCGCAGCTCCGGTCATTGCCGGGTATCAGGCCCAGAGCAGTGAGTCCTCCGTTTCGGGATCAAAGAACTGGACCTTTTCGCCGTTGAACTGGAGCCGGACGGGATCGCCGATTTTGATTTTGAGGCCTGGATCGGCCAGGGCGTGCATACTGGCGCCGCCGATGTGTACGTCCACCAGGTCATCCCGCCCCAGCGGCTCGACGACGTAGGCTTCGCCCAGGAGTCCCTCGTGGGCGTGGGCGGGGGCAATGGACATGTCTTCCGGGCGAATGCCCAGGATGACGTTCTTTTTGGCGGCGGCTTTGGCGGCCCGTTCCGCAGAAACGACGACGTCAAATTCATCGCGCCGGGCATGGTAAGCGCCGTTCTCGGCACTGACCTCTACGGGGGCAAAGTTCATCGGCGGGTTTCCGATAAAGCTGGCAATGAACAGGTTTCGTGGCTTTTCGTAGAGTTCGTCGGGAGGGCAGTAGGCCTGCAGGTGTCCTCCCTGCATGACGGCGACCCGGTCGGCCATGGTCATGGCCTCGACCTGGTCGTGAGTGACATAGATGGACGTAATGCCGAGTTCCAACTGCAACCGTTTGATCTCGCCCCGCATCGACAGCCGCAGGCGGGCATCCAGGTTGGACAGGGGCTCGTCAAAAAGGAGCAGATCCGGCTCTTTGGTCAAGGCGCGTCCCAGGGCCACCCGCTGCTGTTGGCCGCCCGAGAGTTGCCCCGGCTTGCGGTCCAGCAGTTGGCCGATGCCCATCATTTCGGCCACGCGCTGGGCGCGTTCTTTCATCACCTTGGCTGGCGTCTTGTTGAGCCTCATCGGAAAGACCAGGTTGTCGTAGACGGTCATGTGCGGGTACAGCGCGTAACTCTGGAACACCATTCCGATGTTGCGATCCTTGGGCTGCACCCGGTTGACGACGCGCCCGTCGAATTTCACATACCCATTGGTGGGTTTGTAGACACCGGCAATCATCAGCAGGGTGGTGGTTTTGCCGCAGCCCGACGGACCCAGGAAGGCGACAAACTCGCCCGACTTGATATCCAGGGTAATATCCTCGGTGCCGACGACCGGCCCCCACTTTTTGGTCAAGTTTTCAAGTTGGACTTCCATTGGTAGCCTCCTTCTATGTGCCGCCCTTGCTGCCGCCGGCAAAGATGTTCATCAGGTATTCCTGGGTAAAGATAAAAAAGACCATGACGGGGATGAGCTGGAACAAACCCACCGCGGCGATGGTGCTATAGTTGACGGGAGATGTGTCGCCCTCGAGGCTGCGCACATAGGCTGCCAGGGTGCTGTTTTGCTGGTCGGCGATAAAGGTGTAGGGGATCAGGAAGGCACCCCAGCCGGTGATAAAGGTAAAGATGACCAGCGCCGCAATGCCCGGCCGGATGGCGGGCATGACGATCTGCCACCAGGCCCGAAAGTGGGAACAGCCGTCGATGAGGGCGGCCCGCTGCATGTCCCACGATACGTTGTCGAAAAAGCCCTTCATCAGCCAGACTCCCAAGGGCAATTGCAGGGCCAGTTGGACCATGATCACACCGCCCAGGGTGTTGTAGCCAAAGCCGCCGATCAGGGGGATGCCGTTACCCAAAACGGGGATCTGACTGATCCAACGCAGGACAAAGTAGATGGCGATGAGCAGGGTCACGGCCGGAAAAGAGTGCAAGATCAAGGTCATGGCCAGGAACGATTTCCGTCCCGGGAAATTGAGGCGCGACAGAGCATAGCCGGCCAGCGAGGACACGAGGACGACGCCCACGGTTTGGCCAACGGCCAGGATAAAGGTGTTGAGGGTGACCTGCCAGATTTTGGGGTCTTCCCAAAGAAAGGACCAGTTGGCAAAGGTCAGCTTGCCCTGGGGCTCCAGGCCATAGGTGGTCCTGGAAAAGGTGCTGATAAAGATCCAGATGTAGCCGATGATCACCGGCAACGTCAGGAGGCCGAGCAGGGCCACGGGTAGGGCCGTTCCGAGTCGCTCTTTGAAGGTGACACGTTCGTTATTCATGAAACCAACCTCCTATAACGTGTCGATGCGCGGTTCTTGGACCAGCTCGTTGAACTGGAAGAATCGCATATAGACAAAGGCTGCCACGGCGCCAATGATCACCAGGATCACAGCCAGGGCCGAACCAAAGCCCCACTGAAGGTTGCCCCAGTAGTTGTTGAGGGCGCGATGATAGGCCCACAGGGCCCACACTTCGGTGCCCATCTGACCATCGGTCAACAGCAGAATCTGCTCAAAGGAGGTCAGCAACGACAGCGTCTGGAACGTGGTGACGAACAGAAGGGGCCAGCGGATGGCCGGCAGGATCACGTAGCGGATGCGCTGCCAGCTTGTGCAGCCATCGACCAGGGCCGCGTTCATATAGTCCTTGGGGATCGATTCGATGGCCGAGGCAAAGAGGATCATGCCAAAGGACGCGCCGATAAAGCCATTGGTCAAAATGACAAAGACCCATGGGGCTTCGGGCAGCAGGTTCGTCTGGGGCAGAAAGGGCAGGTAGCGGTTCAGGATGCCATAGGGCGCGGCCGACGCCATCCACTTCCACATCATGATATAGATGACCGAAGGCGTGATGCGCGGCAGGAGCCACAAGGCGCGGAATACAAACCCGACCCGCTTGGGGACGTGGGTGGTCAGGAGGGCAAGGACGAGGGCCATGCCGACGTTAAACAGGACGAGGGTCGAGATTACGTAGAATATCGTCCGCAATGCCGCTGGGCCGGCATCGGGATGGGCCAGGATTTTGCGGTAATTCTCCAGGCCTACCCAATCCCAGTTCTGAAAGCCCGTCGCCGTGGTCATGTTGGTCAGGGATAGGCCAAAAATGAGGATGGATGGAATGAAAAAGAACACAATGACGAGAAGGGCAGCCGGCGACATGAACCAGAATCCGGTGCTGGCGCTGCGCAGTTTGTAGAGCCAACCTTCTCTCGGAGCCGTTGCTGTTGCGCTTGTCACAGCCATGACGTTCCTCCCGAATGAGACGATGGAGGGGGAAGCAGGGCAGGGCCTTGCTTCCCCCCGCGTGAACTGCTTATTCCTCCACGATCAGGAAATCGCCGATTTCGGTCTGCAAGAGCTTCACGACGTCTTCAGCGGCCTTCTCAGGCGTGGCCTCGCCGTTCTCAGCCTTGACCATGCCGTCGTACACAATGTCGAACCAGGGTGTGTACATCGTGTGGTTGGGCTGGTAAAAGTTATAATCCAACATATACAGGGTCTCGGACAACAGCTTGTCATCGGCATAGGTGGGATCCTGCGCCTGCGACTTGAGGATGCCCAGGTGGGTGCTCTCGACGGCATGGACCGTATTGAGTTCCGGAGTGGTGGTCTTGGCCAACACGGCGCAGGCCTCGTTGTACAGCTCGGTACCCGACGTCTTGGGGGCGGTGATCATGTACACCAGCGGGTGCGACAGGGTGACACCAGGCTGACCCTTGATGCCGGACGGCTGCAACGCATAGCCGATAAAGCTGAACAGATAGTCGTTGCCACCCTCGTCGGCCACAAAGTTCTTGGCCCAGTTCGACCAGTTCCACACGCCGCCGTTCCAGAACAGCGCCTTGTTGTGCGATACGGTGTCGTGCCAGATATTGGACTCGGTCCCGATAAAGTTCTCGGGCGTGATCCCTTCCTCGACCACCCGGCGCTGGAACTTGTAAAAGTTGAGGAGCGCGCCTTGTGAGATCACCAGTTTGTCCGAGGCTTCGTCATAGATCCGGCCCCCATAGGCCGCATAGTACTGGATAAAGTCGCCGCCCTTGCTGTGGCGGTGCCAGTAGCCATAGCCCGGCTCGACGACACCCTTTTCGATGGCTTCTTTGGCCGTATCGATCAGGTCGTCCAGGGTGAATTCGCCGTTCTTGATCCGGTCGGGCAGCGATTCGATCTCGGCCTCAGACCAGCCCAATTCCGCCAGTTTGGTCTTGCTGTAGTACATGGGGCGGGCTTCGGTATCCTGGGGCACGGCCCAGATCTTGCCGTTCCACGTGCACGAATCCCACAGGCTGTCGATCACGTCGTCGAATTCGGGGTACATGGCCTTGCAGGCTTCAAAGTCCACGATGTACCCGGCGTTGGCCCAGGTCGCGACGTCTTCGTGGCCCGAAAGGACAATCTCCGGCCCACTGCCCGCGTCGGCAGCCAGGGTGAATTTCTTCTTATAGTCGCCCCAACTGGCGCTGTCGTTGACGCCTTCGACTTTGACGTTATAGTCGGTGACCATATCGGCTGCCTTGACGGGGTTGTCGGCCCGCCAGTGTTCCACGTCGTTGGCCTGGGCCCAGACGCGGACGAGCACCTCTTCGGCAGCGGCCGGGGGTTGCGTGGCTTCGCCTGCAGGAGGCGGGGCATCCGTGGGGGCCGCGGGCTCGGCGGTGCCGCCGCAGGCAGCCAGCATGGCGATCAAAACCAACAGGCTTAGTACACTCACAAATCTCTTGGACATCGTTTTCTTCCTCCTTGAACCTTTTACCGACAACACGGTCTTTTGGATAATACGCATGGGTGGATGCCCAATCCGGTGCAGGCTTTTTGCTCCTTTCTTTTCCGTCCCCTTAGGCAGGGGCGGGGGCGGTCGTCTTGCGGACGACCAGATCGGTTTGAAGGATCTCGGGCTCGATATCGTCGCGCCCCTGACACAGCTTCAAGAGCATGCGCATGGCGTGTTGGCCCAGTTCAAACCGCGGCTGTTGGACGGTGGTCAAGGGAGGGCTGTAGTAAGCGCCCATCTCCAGGTTGTCGAACCCGACGACTGAGCAGTCTTGGGGCACCTGAACGCCTGCCTCCTTCAGGGCGTGGATCACGCCAATGGCGGTCAGGTCGTTGAAGCAAAAGATGGCCGTTGGCCGTTGGGGCAATGCCATCAAGTGGCGGAGGGGTTCTGCCGCGCCAGCCAGTTCTCCATTCCCATCCACGATGAGCTGTGGATCCACGGGAATGTCGTGTTCCTGCAACACTGCTTTGTAGCCGTTCATGCGATTCAGGTTACTCAGGTGGCTCTTGCGATTTCCGATATAGGCGATGCGGCAATGCCCCAGTTGGAAGAGATGCTCGACGGCCTTCCGGGCGCCGCCTTGGTTGTCTGAGGTCACCGAATAGGGATAGATGGGGCAGTTGATCAACACAATGGGCAGGGGAAATCGCGTTTGCAGCTCCAGGTAGTCATTGTCGATCTGAGAGCCGGACACGATAATGCCCGACACGCGACGTTCGTAAAAGGAGCGAATCACCTCCATCTCCCCTTCGCGGTCGCGGTAGGAGCTACTCAGAAACACAGCGTACCCATTCTTGTGCGCTTCGGCTTCAACGCCCTGAACCACTTTGGCCAGGAAGGTGTCCGAGACGTGGGTGATGGTGAGCCCAATCGTCGCCGTGTCCTGGGTCACCAGGCTGCGCGCGGGGACGCTGGGCGAATAGCCCATATCCTGGGCCATCTTGGCGATGCGTTGGGTTGTTTCTGGGCTAATACGGGGGTGATTGTTCAGGGCGCGCGAAACGGTTGACGGAGAGACTCCGGCAGCGCGGGCAATATCTTTGATGGAAATGGACCGTGCAGACTTGCGCCTCATTGAGCAGCGCCCACTCCTATGTGCGATCGAGATCTGAGATCACCGTTGCTTGCGCAAACGATTGCACAGATTATAGCATGAAAGTTTCCGGCTGTCAAGCCTGCATTTTCCCGTTTTCCGGGGTGCAAAGTCGGTCATTCAACCTGATTTTATGCTCGCCGCCCCCGTGTCCGCATGGTCCCGTCCTCTGGGGCGGCCTCCACCCCCTGTCAGGCCTCAAGACCTCCGAGGTCTTAAAGACCTCGGAGGTCTGGGGAAGGCCTCTGCGCCCCGAGGGCGCCGTGCGGACACGGCACGCCGTGTGCTACTCAACGGACTCGAGTTCCCTGTTGTACTTCCTGTGCCAAAAAGGCCATGATGTCGGACGGGGGGCGCCGGGCGCGGATGGCCGCCGCCATGAATTGCATGGCAGGGTCGATGTGGGCGAAA
>CAYVLO010000058.1:0-11741 GCA_964452125.1 uncultured Anaerolineaceae bacterium
ATGTCGGTGAATGCCTCCTTTCGAGTTCTTGGCTAGCAGATGACATCGAGGATACAGCCAGTCCTGCCGGCTACGACTTGGGCCAGGCAGGACCGTAGCGTCACCATGTCAGCCATCCGTTCACAGCAACCATTTCCAGGTCGAGTCCCTGCCGCACGCTCTCAAAACGACCGGAGCACCTGACCTCATTGAGGTGCGATGACACGTCGAACGGGAACATGTACGCAAGGTGCCCCAGTTCCTCAATGGGAACCTGCTCCGCTTCGTGGACGCGGAGGGCGCACTCCAGCGCCCAGAGCGCCAGATCTTGATCCTGCGTACGGCGAACCGGCGCGATGCTGTACTGCCCTCGCCTGCCCGTCTCCGTCAGCACATCCAGATCGACAAGTGTGCGAAGAACGCGCTGCACCGCCCGCTCCAACGTCGTACGCTGCCCCCACGCCTCCGTCATCCGTCGCTGGACTTGGGCATGGCCGAGAGCACCTTGCAGCCGGCCCAGATGACCCACTGTCCCCGCCACGTCCCGGAAGAACGGGTAAGCCAGCAAGGCCATGCCCCAGTGCAACCACAGCCGCTCGGCCGGCTGAATCTGTGCCGCCAGGTCCAGGGCCTCGCCTCGCAACCTCTTACACTCCCCGGGCACGTTCACCCATATCCGAAGCAGGACAGTGACCGTCTTCCGCCGAGCCTCGCTCCCTGCAATCTCGCGCTCCAACCTGTCGTTGAGCTGTGCAGCAATCACGCCAGGCTCGATCCCATCCCGACACAAGCCAACGGCGTCATCCAGCCAATCGAACCTCAGCCTGCGATCAAAGCCGATGATCCGATTCATACGCTCGTTTCCTGAGAGATTTTGACAAATGGCACGATCACTTCCTCCATGGCAATCCCACCGTGACAGACAGCGTGCTCACCCTCATTCAAGAAGGCATCCAATTGTGGAGCCAGTAGGACGCGCATTTGTTCGGGAAGTCCCATGTTCGTCCATTCCAAGGCGGTGGGTGATTGTGCCTTGCCATGTTGTACAAAGGCCGGATCGGTGTAGACGCGTGCGCGTTGGCCCCGCTTTTCGACCAGTACCCCTTCTTTGGGCTGGCCGATTCCACGAGCCCACACATTGCCGTGATCCGAGGTGAGGTATACGGTAAAAGATGATTGCAGCAGGCGAGTCACCAAATGAGTCAGATAGCGATGACGGGATACCCAGAGCCGCACCTGCTGGTGCATACCTGCTGTGCCCAACTGCATGCCGTGCATGATATTGTCCACCGTATTGACCACTAGCGCTGCAGCCTGAATCCGTGGGTTCCCAAGGAGTTCTTCAACTTCTGTCTCTAGCACAATCTCACCATCGCCTTGGAGGATGCCATCGTCCTTCAGGGCCTTTACACCCAGGTTGCGCAGATAACCGACGCTCGGCGGATGCAGGCCCTGCTTGCGCCAGAAGCGGAGCCAATGCGCCGGCTCCTGGTTCGTCGTCTGCCACGAACCGGGAAAGAACTGGGGCGCAGTCCCAGCCAGCATCGCCTGCCGCGAAATCGGCGTCAGCGTGGGCACCCAGGCAAAGGCCGTGTTCTCTTCGAGGGACCAGTCGTAGGCCTCCTCGGCCCAAGTATCGCTTATGAGGTCCCACTGATCCAAGGCTAGCCCATCCACGACGATGAGTGCCAGGCGACAACCAGGGTTTTGATGCCGATAGGCAGCCAGGTAGTCGGGGATATGATGAACCATCGTCGGCAAAGGCAGAAACGGCAGGTTGTGCAGCGTATGATAACGCATCAGCATCCAGTTGGCAAATCTTTCCTCCACTTCTAGATGCACTACCCGATACCGATCCTCCAATTCCTGGTCCGGTAGCAAAGCAATCCGATGGTGTAGGACGGTGAGTTCAGCCCATGCCGCCGCAAATTGCATCCACTCTTTGTGTGTGGCTTCAGCAGGCGGGAGATCTCTTTCCAAATGCGTCAGCAATCCGGCATAACGCCTCATGTTGAATGCCTGCTCATCGACCTCCACCCCCACCTGAGCCCAACCTTCGATGGTCCACCCCTCGGGGGGCGATATCGGCTTGAGCTTTCCTTCCAGGAAAAGGTTGTCTACATAGACTCGGATGTCTGGATCACCAAAGGGAAGGGTTTGGTTGATGTCGTATATCGGCCCGGACTCTCTGGCCCGCTTTTCAGTCGGTTGTTGAGCAGCTAGATACCCAGTCCATCGCTCCTGCAAGAATGCAAAGAAAGAATTGGCATCACCCAAGAGCTCTTCGAGTGGCCAGCTTGCCAATTCAGGGATAGTTCCCAAGTATTCCAGCAGCAGTGCATCCAGGCGGGCAGGGACACGTTCGGCCTTTGAGTGGCGCGAAAGCAAAAGCTTCAGTAGGTCGGCCGGCGATTTTACCAGCTCGGGCACAATGCCAAAGGCATGCTTGAGCACAAACTGGGTACTGGTCCGGTCACCCATCGTGCGGTCGGTGTTCCCATCGTAGGCTTTGTATAATGGTTGCAGCAATGCGCGATCTAGCTCCCTGATCACCGAATAGCTGAGGTTGGGAAACAGGTCAGGCAGCCCAAAATGGAGTTCCCGACCGCTTTGCAGTAGGTCAAAAGGCAGCGAACGAAGGCTAGCGCTCTGGGCGCGCAGGATAACCACCAGCTCGGTATGCTTTCCCTCATCCCAATGCTGTCGGTAGCGGGATTCATAGGCAAATCGGAAAGCAACAGGATCCTCGAATTGCAGCAAGTCGAAGCCATTCTGACGGATGGAGGCCAGGAGTTGTTCTTCGAGCATAAGCCCATCGGGATCGGCCACCAGGGTCAGCCGGTGCAGCGGCTGCTGGAAGTGCTGGAGGATATAGTCCCGCCAGTCAGACATGTCGCGCCTCGTCCCTGTCATACAATCCCTGCTCCCCGGAGCAGGTCGTGAAGGAAATCCCGCGCCAGGCCGCGTCGTAGCTGATCGTGGAAAGGCTGGTTGCGATAGTTGCGCAGGCACTCGTAACAACTGGTTTCCTCGCCACACTCGCAGCGGTCCACTCGGTCCCATGCCGTTTTGCACACAGCCGGTAGCTCGTCGGCGATACGGCGGACGTGACCGGCGCCCCCAGGTACATTATCAAAAAGGACCAGGGCTGGTGGCAAAGCATAGTTGTAGCGATAGAGTGTGCCATCGAGGTCGTCTCGGCGGATGCCCAATTCCTCACTGGCCCCTTCTAGCAAGGCGTAGAGGACGGATAGCCACAGTTCGTAATCTGGTGTAGATGCCAGAGACCCCTCGAAACGAAGCTCCAACACATCGGTGATGAACTCGTGTCCCAGATGATGGGTATGGAGTGATCCCCGGCAATCTTGCCCGGTACGCGGGTTTTTATGAGGAGGTGGCATCTTCCTACGCTTACCCTTCGTCCCCTCTGGCGCTGGCTCGGCAAAGCCACAGGTGTAACAGATCCGAAAACCGCGACCGGAGAGCCCGGGGTTTACGAGAGCCAGCTTGCCAAAGCGGGAGTACCGTTGCCATATCTGGAACTGGGCACACGACAGCTCCTCCGACTGCTGAAACGGTGGTTCGATGGGTGTGCCATCCTTCTGTGGCGAGGTATACTCGGCAAAGTACACCCGGGACGAGTAGATACGTTGGGGGCGGGCCTCACCCGATGGACGTGGGGCCGCCCCTACCACAAAGCCGAACTCGGGAATGACAAAACTGCCATAAAGCCGCGGCCAGTCATGCAGATCACCACCACAGACACTACATGGCGAAGGTATCTCCTGCAGCGACCGGTGGAAACGACCGCAGTGGGGGCAGACGGCATAGTGGTACGTGGGCCAGTGAGGTTCGGACTGCCTGTGCGATTCCTCACGGGACCGCTTGTACAAGCCACCGCTGACCCAAATGTGTTTGGCGGCCACCACTTCTCCACCCGGTGCGTATTCGGAAATGGCGATGCGCAGGTCGCGCTGCAGTTCGATGCTTCCGGCCACGCGCAGAGCCAAGTGATGGGTCCTCAACTCTACGACGTCGGTGGGGAACCCGTACTTGGGCAAGACGTTGCGAGAACCGAGGAATCCGAGCAAGTCGCGACCGCGGACGGTTTGGATCACGCCTTGGTAGTACATGGCTCGTGAGTAACCTGTGCGTGTGCGCTCGTTCACAGCCTGTTCTTCCAAGTGGCGCAGTTCTTCAAGGTCCTCCTTGACTTCCCAAATCGCCCGATCTAAAATTCCATTGCCCTCGTTATTCCGCAAGGCAGCCAGCCATTCCCAGTCGTCGATTCCCAGCTCCTCCTGGAGGGCGGGGGGTACGATACGACGCAAGGCATCCTGCACCCCACCGGGCCGCGCTGCCAGATATTCCTGCAACAAATCGGGCCCGGTTTCTTTGCCCCCCTCTGGCTCGAAAAAGTCGCCCACATTCCGAAAGTCGATGCCCCGTTCGTGAGCAGCCCAGCGGAAGAAGGCAGAGAACAGAACCGAATGGGCATGCCGCCGCACGATTCTCTCGTTTTGTACCATTACCACCGGCGGACGGATCTTGCCGCCCACGATCCGCTCTGGATGCGCATAGTGGGTGAGATCGTGAGATCGACGCTGAGCGTAGGTAAGGGCCAGAGCAGCCGAATCGGTTCGCCGCCCAGCCCGTCCAGCTCGCTGGACATAATTGGCCGTCGTCGGGGGCACGTTGCGCATCAATACAGCCTGCAATTCACCCACGTCAACCCCTAACTCAAAGGTGGTGGAGCAACTCAGAACATTTACTTCGCCGCTCACGAACCTCTCCTGCACCTTCGCAGCCTCCGAACTTGTCCATTGGGCCGTATGCTCTTCGGCGTGGAGGGGAATGGGCTCCAGATGCTGATACAGATGGCGATAGTGATTCTCAAGCCAGCTAGGCGCAGTCGTGTCAAGGGGCTCAAGTGTGCCATCACATCGGAAGCTCGGACAGACGCCGCGGACGTTGAGGTAGGAGACATTGCGGCACTGACTGCAGCGATAGCCCGCCTCTGCGCTTTCACTCAACCCCTCGACCAGAGGTACCACCTCCCAGAACTCGTGGCTGATGCGATGTACAACCCCGGCCCCCGCCCGATTCTCACTGGGCAGATGGTTGCGCCAGACCGAACCCGCTTCTGTCAGATTTCTCCAGATGCCCTCCAATGCGTCGATGGCAACTCGCTGTCGCTCTTGCTCCGTAAGGGTTGTCGTACGGGCCAGAAGCCGCGTGAGAACATCCAAACGCCGGTTGTTTCCCTTTTTCGGTGCCCAGCCAAAGATCCCTAATTTGGCGTCTGCTTCATTAATGCGCATGAACAGCGAGCGATTGCGTGGGGCAAAAGCCTCGTCGCGCGGCTCGACGTTGCTGGGAAAAGTGACGGCTCCCTGCTGGCGCAGGCTATCCAAGAGCAGGCAAACAAGCTGCCAGGCTTCTTCCGAGGTCAGGTTCCAGGGGGGTTCTAACAATAGCTGGGGTGGACGCCACCGCTCGGGTCGCACCAGGCGGAACCGGAGCAATCCCAGCCCTTCCAGATTGATTCGCTTGTCCCAGGCGATCAGCTCTTGCATCAACCAAGTCGCCATGAGTTTTTGCCGTTCATCATGACTCTGGCTCTGGGTGAACAGCCCTGCGGCCTCTGCCTGCTGCTGCAATCTTCCGGTGAGATCCTGCAACCGCAGGCGTCCCTCCCGCCCGACGGGATCTTGGAGCAGAGCCTTCATGATCAGGCGCCGGCGCAGAACCTGCTCGTAGGTGCGCTCCAGATAGGGGGCAAAAAAGGCCGCATCTTGCCGGCTGTCAGAGAAGGCCAGCAGCTTTCGACCTCCCCCGGGCAGTTCCTCCATCTCCTGATCGTTGGAGGCGGGTAACACCTGATATAGGGCGGTGGCCAACACGCTGACCGGGGCATCCTGGCCGGTCAAGAAGCGGTACACCACGCCCGAATTGCTGCGCGCACCACACGAAACACAACGCTTCAGCTCGGGGCTATCCTGGAGATCTACGCGTCGCAAAGCGACCTTGGGTGACAATGGACCACAACCACATTTCAAATCAGCGCTCGACCCGGGCGCGATCGCGCCGCAAAGCACGCACATGGTGTAAGGTTCGCAGTCATCGTCGACAACCTCTTCGACGTCTTCGCCAATGGCCACTGCCTCGTCTTCATCCAGTTCCACGACATGATTCGTGAGCAGGAAATAGGCCCGCTTGCCACGGGGGTCGTCTGGTTGGCCGGTCAGAGGCCGCAGTTGGCTCGGGCCACCTTCAACGGGCCCGGGGGACAGGCGACCGACGACATACGCGGCACCGCAGCGCGTGCAGATCGCCAATTCGGTAACGTGCGAGCCGCAATGCGGGCACTTTTCCCGCCGCGTGAGAAAGAGCCGGGGCGGGTGATCCTCCAGCGCACGATGGGCTTGGTCGTTGAGACAGGCAAACACACCCTCTAGCGCCCGTGCAAAGACGTGATAGCGGGCTGGAAGCAGAGACAGGCTGTTAGGGTCGGGTCTTGCCCGCACGGCAAGATCGACCAGGGTGACAAGCGCTTCGTTGGCGTGCGCATCACCGGGAAAGATGTCCTGGGCGAGATGCGTGAGGAAACAAGGTTCCTCGGCCAGTTTGTCCTGGAGGGCGCGCAGGCGCCCATCTCCGCGCAAGAGGAGGTACAGGAAGCAATTGACGGCATCGTCGCCCTGGCTAGCCGACCCGCGATGTGCTTCTTCTACGACGGCTTGCGGCACGTGGTGTTGCCTGGCGATCTCGGTCAGGGCGCCGAGAGTCTCCGAAGTGGGATTCGGGTCGGCCGACACACACTGCTGCAGGGCGGAATACAGGGCAAAAGACCCTTCCCCCCAGGGTTTGCCGAGAGCAGCCAGGGGCAGCCGCGTCGCCGCTACGACGTCCTGCCGTCGGGAATCCTCACCCAGCCATTCAAAGGGTTCGCCGAAAAGCTCACTGGCAAACCGAGTAACGGCGGGATAGTCCTCCCGGCCGCGGCCCAGGGTGGCACTGGTGGCAACGCAGCGCAACCGGCCCGCTTCGCTGGCCACCACCCGGTCTTTGAGGCGGCGCAGCAGCATCGCCATCTCGATGCCGGACGCCCCATCGTAGACGTGCGCCTCATCAAGCACGAGAAACCGCCAGTGTTCGCCCGACTCTCCATCAAAGAATTCGCAGTCCCGAGGACGTAGCAGGAGGTACTCGAGCATCGCATAATTGGTGAGCAGGATATGGGGAGGGGCTGCCCGCATTTGCACCCGGCTGATCAGCTCGTTGGGCACGCGAGGTTCATAAGGGAACTGATCGCGGAAGGCATCTTCGGCGTCTGCATCCCCTTCTCTGGTTTCGCCGGTGTAGCGGCCAAAGGTGATGTACGGAAAGTGTCCCAACACCCGTCGCAGTCGTTTGAGCTGGTCGTTGGCCAGGGCATTCATAGGGTACAGCAACAGAGCCCGGACGCCGGGGCGATCCAGGGTTCCCGCCGACTTTTCTCGCAGGAGGTAATCGAGGATCGGGACCAGAAACGCTTCGGTTTTGCCACTACCGGTGCCCGTGGCAATGATCACATTGCGTTCCCCTTTCACCACCTTTTCGATGGCCTGATCCTGGTGAAGGTACAAGGGGCGATCCGCGGGCAGCGCGTTGGAACAGAGGGCACGAAATCCCGAGTGCAGCACGCCATCCTCAATCAAAGCAGAGATGCTGCGTCCTGAGGCAAAAGGAGGTGACGCTTCCAGAAGTGGCCCCTTGACCAATGGGGCCTCTCGGCCCGGAGAATCGTCGGATTCCAGAGCCTGCCAGAACTGGTCGCGCAGCTCCCGATCCTGGATCGGGTAGATGGTCTTTAAATAGCGCAGGTAGCTAGCGCGGATCTGACTGGTGATTTTTAGTGGGTGCAAAGAACTCGGCATTCAATCCTTCCTTTTTTCAGTTCTGACTCGGCTCGGATCGGGGTGGGCCAGAGAGCTGATTCTGTGGTGCTTTTCTGCGGAACTCCAGGGTATGGAGTATTCGCTTGGGCGGCCTCTCGGGTCGAAAGCTAGGGCCAAGGCCGCCATGAGCCGCCCTATTGTGCTCATTCACAATCAGGTGACAATCACGGGCCGAAAAGCAATAACACTTGGTACATGTGAATAGATCTTGGGCCTTTGGGAAGCGAATTTCCTTTTGAGCCAGGTCTACGACTACCGGTTCGGCCTCGACGCCAGGCCGCAGGGTCACGTGCAGCCGATAGTCGCTCTGCCCGCGGAAAAACTGCTCCACCGGTTCCCCATCCCGGGTTTCGATGCGCTTGATCAACCCCCACCCGGCGTCGCAGAACACCCAGGTGCCGGCCTGGACGATCGGGCTGGAATCTCCCAGGTCTTGGGAAAGGGTCCTCAGAAGTCGAAGGGCCACCGGGTTGGCCGATCGCTTCTGAAGGAAAGCAGCGCTCAAGCCCGAGTTTCGCTTCAAGAGGGTGACGGCATCGGCATCCGATAGCGCCGCCTCCTCCACCCATTGGAGCACCGCTTCGATCCCACGCGCATTGGATCGCTGGATGAGCGTTTCGGCCGCTTGCAGACGGATGGCCTCGTCGTCGATCTCCAGGAGATGCTCGCAGGCCCGTTGATGCAGCAAGCTGGGCCTTGGAAGGTGGGCAAAGTAGCTTTGGAACTCGTCCGGCGAGATCGCTTTCAGCTTGTAGGCATGGAGGAGATATGCTACCCGTTCGTGTGAGAACATTTTGATCTGCAGAGCCTTTTGGGTGGCCTCGTCGCCCAGACGACTGGCCAGTTCAACCAGGGCCAGAATCTGCGGCGGGGATGCGGCGTCCAGATGCTCAAAGCACCATTGTCGATCTTCCCTTGCCTTTTCCTGGTCGCCCATGTCGTCGTACAGCACAGCCCGCTCGAGGAGCAGCTCGAACTGAAGCCCCTTGGCCTGGAGCCTGGTGTGTAGATACTGCAACTGCGTCTCGGGCGAGATCAGCTCGACATCCACAGTTCCAGGCGAGCCGCTTGACGGTTTTTCGGGCACCTGCGGCACCCACGGGTCGACGACCAAGAACTCTAGGCGATACTTGCCCGAGCGTAGACGCTCAGGCGGCGCGTCGAATGTGAAAACGCCCTCGGCATCGTTAGGGATGGGCTGCTCAAAAACGGGGTCCCAGGGCCGCCACAGGGGCCAGAATCGTACATGGCGATTTCGGAGGCGCGTGGCCTGGCTCCAGCGCAATTCGAAAACAGGCCGGTTTTCGATGCGAACGACCTCGAGTTGAACATTCTCGACCATTATGGATTGGGTCAGGCTGAGCACGGGCCAGCGGAGACACTCCTGTTTGGAGAGCCCTTGCGCCTCCAACTCGATACGCAGGACCGGGGATGGGCTGGTTCGGATCGTGTCGAGAAATGCGCCCAGATAAAAGTGCAACCGGCGCTGTCCCGCGGGCAAAAGGGTCCGGGCGGTGCTCTGGAGTTCCACACCATCGATATCCATCAAGTGCAGCCCGAGATGAACCTGATCGGTTGGGTTTGTAGGCAGGTCGACCCACAGACAAGGGGACTCGGCCTGCAGCAAGGCATCCACCGGAACCCTGACCATGCGCCCCGTCCACTGGCGTTGCTGGACCTCCCTTTGATCGCTCTCCAGCATCCAGCGCAGGCGCCGGATGGGCACGGAAACCGGTACCCGTGCGGTGTCTCCCGAGCGCAATGCTCTCACCAGGGTCAATTCCACGCCGGTCACATCCGGTGCGGCCTCGAGCCGGTATTCCCACCGATCTCCATCCAGGCTCGTTGGCTGAACGATGCATTTGCCGTCGATGCCCTCCCCTTCCAGATGGCAGCCGGGGAGGGTTTCGATGAGGAGGGTGGCTGGTGTGGGCCCGCCTTGGGCGTCGGGCAGGTAAAGCTCTTCGTGGCCTACAATCGTCAGGTGGGGCACGATACGCAGCGTGAATTCGGCGCCCCGTCCCAGCGGGCCGCGCAGGCGCACAAGGTAACTGCCGAACGGCTTTTCTCCCAGCAGGGACGGGTGGCGGAGTGGCAGATCGACGTACCCATTGCCCTCGATGCACAAGGGGCGCAAGTCGGCCAGGGTGCCTGCCCGTTTGACCTGGGGCAGCGCCGCCCACTTGTTCTGCACCGTGACCCGCCAGCGCGCCAATTCCTCGTCCACATTCCGCCGCTCCGACAGGGGAATCCGCACACTCGGAGGCGGCCCTTCGTAGACCGGCGCTCGGACGCCCGGTTTCTCGGGCGCAAGCAATGTCCCGCCCTGCAAGGTGGGTTGCTGTTTGGTTTCGTCGGGCCTGAGCACGACGGTGAGCATCTCCTGCCCGCCCTTTTTCAGGCTGATGCGGCTGGCGCGACCGAGATCCCACGTCTGCCCGCGGAAGGAGGCCCAGCCCCAGAGCAACTGCGGCCATTCCTCCACAAGGTGGGCCTCTCCCTCGACAGCAAGGTCCCACTCTGCCGGATAGAGCAGATCCAGGGGCCGGGCCGGGAGCGAGAAGGATTGTTTCAGCAGGGCGCCTCCCTGCGCATCCCAGACCAACAGGGGGTGCTTGTCGTCGATGCCCTGAAAGAGCCAGGTGTTTTGGGCCTGACCGTTGACCAGCAGCGCGACCCGATAGGTCGCGGCGGGCTGCCTCAGGGGAAGCGATTCCTCTGTGGTTTTCCAGTCAAAGCCGATTCTGCGCAGCCGGACCGGCACCCGCTGCGTCTTGTCGCCGGCGGTCACCTGCCAGGCCACATCGGCGTGGATCTTGGTGGCGGGCGCATGTTGAGGGGGCAGGGAAACCAGCACGCCTTCTCCCCAGGGATCGACGAGGATTTCCGGCTTGCGCAGCCGCCACCGGTCGCCGGTTTCTCGCTCTATCTGCTCGGCGCCCTGCTCGACGATCCATTGGCGATAGGCTTCTACCACCCGCTCGGGGAGCCCGACCTGGTCGCCATCGGGCATCAGGCCCGAGTCTAGGTACTCGCGGGCCATTTCGCGGCAGCGCTCGACAAAATCCTCGGCTACCCGGTCGCCGTATAGCAGAAAGCGGAGCACCGGCTTGTCGGTGAAATAGTGGGCGCTGGAATGCCAGGCCCACTCGTCGATCAGCTCTGCAGCCGAGAGGTCGGCATACTGGATCTTGAGCACCGAGGGCTGCAGCACGTTCTTGAAAAAGTCGGGCAGGCAGTAGTTGGGGATGCCGCCGTGGGCCAAAATCAGGCTGACGTAGCGATGGGCTTTTTCAGCGCGCATGTCGTAGAACAGGGGCAACCCCATCTCTTCCAGGATGGCCTCAAAGGCCTGGCCCACCTGCCAGGTGTAGGCGTGGCTCAGATGGGTGACCTCGATCACCTCGCCCCAATAATCGCCACCCTGGTAGCCATAGATGCCCTGGGCCACCAGATAGACGGCCAAGGCGCATGGGTAGTTTTCCTCCAGGAGTCTGAGGGTCCGAGCGTGCCCCAGCCCCTTCACGCGCAGGCCGATGGCCTTGCCCAGTTGGGCGCACTCTTCGGGGGTGATGGGGATCTCGCCCAGCAGTTCCACCTGGCGCACTTGGGAACGCAGGAAACGTTCCCAGTCGGCAAGCGTCGAAACCGTCCTCCCCGGGGGTTGTACTGGCGGTGGCTGAGATTCCGCCCGGGGCTCGGCAGCAGGCGGCGGAGGATTCCGACGGTAGCGGTCGAGCTGGACCTTGAGCCCGCCCAATGCGCTGGTGCCGATACCCGGAATGGCCAGCAGCTGCTTGTCGCTGAGGGCCATTACCTGGG
>CAYVLO010000059.1:0-11728 GCA_964452125.1 uncultured Anaerolineaceae bacterium
CGGCTTCGCCGCCTCCGCTCCTCAGAATGACAGCCCTCTCCGACAGGCTGCTAGAGGGGAGGCTCACGTTGCACCGCTCCCTACTCTCGAAATCTTGCACCAACCCGGTGTGATGGATATGGATCAACGGTTTATACGCAATTTTTGCATCATCGCCCATATTGACCATGGCAAGAGCACTCTGGCCGATCGTCTCCTGGAACGGACGGGCACCATCACCGAACGGGAGATGATGAACCAGGTGTTGGATACCATGGACCTGGAGCGTGAAAAAGGCGTGACGATCAAGTCGTCGGCGGTGCGCATGTCCTATACCGCCGCCGACGGGCACGTGTATGAACTGAACCTGATCGACACGCCCGGACACGTCGACTTTACCTACGAGGTGAGCCGCGCCCTGGCAGCCTGCGAGGGCGCGTTGTTGGTAGTCGATGCCAGCCAGGGGGTGCAGGCCCAGACCTTGGCCAACCTGTACCTGGCCCTGGATTCCAACCTGACCATCGTGCCGGTAATCAACAAGATTGACCTGGTGGCGGCGCAGCCCGAAGAAGTGGCCCGGGAAGTCGAGGATCTGCTGGGCATTCCGGCTACCGACGCCCTTTTTACCTCGGCCAAGGAGGGGATCGGGGCCGAGGAGGTTCTCCAAGCTGTGGTAGATCGGGTGCCCCCGCCCCAGGGCCACCTGGACAAGCCCCTGCGCGCCCTGATCTTTGACTCTCATTACGACTCCTACAAGGGCGTCGTGGCCTATGTCCGCGTGGTGGATGGCGAGATCCGGCCCGACGATGCGCTGATGTTGATGTCCAATCGGCAGGCCGTCGACCCCATCGAGGTGGGCTATTTTGGTCCGGGCATGAAGGCCTGTCCGGTGCTGGCGGCGGGAGAGGTGGGCTATGTGGCCACCGGCCTCAAAACCCTGCAAGACTGTCGGGTGGGCGATACCCTCACGCTCCGCGACCAGCCGGCCGACACCCTGTTGCCCGGCTATCGCCCGTCCAAGCCCATGGTGTTTGCCGGCCTGTATCCCTCGGAGGGTGAGGATTATACGCTGCTGCGCGATGCCCTGGCAAAACTCCAGCTCAACGACGCCGCGCTGGTCTACGAGCCCGAATCGTCGCAGGCTTTGGGTTTTGGCTTTCGCTGCGGGTTCCTGGGCCTGTTTCACATGAACATCATCCAGGAGCGTCTCGAGCGCGAATACGATATGGATATCGTGTTTACCTCGCCGAGCGTCGAATATCAGGTGCTCAAGACCAATGGTGAGTTGGTCCTCATCGACAATCCGGCCGAACTGCCGCCCGAGAACGAAATTGCCCAGATCGACGAGCCCTGGATGCGGATCCAGGTGTTTACCCCGGCCGAGCACGTCGGCGCGGTGATGGACATGATCGTCAAGCGCCGGGGCGAGATGAAAAAGATGGAGTACCTCGACGCCAAGCGGGTGCTCCTGACCTACGAAATCCCTTTGCTCGAGATCCTGGTCGACTTTTACGATCAACTCAAGAGCCGCACCCGTGGCTATGCCTCGCTGGACTATGAGCCCGCCGATTATCGTACCGGGGATCTGGTCCGGCTCGACGTGTTGGTGGGCGGGGTGGCGGTCGATGCGCTGTCGATGATCGTCCACCGCGATCAGTCCTACTACAAGGGGCAGCGCCTGGTCAGCAAGATGAAAGAAGTCATCCCCCGGCAGTTGTTTGACGTGGCGATCCAGGCTGCCGTGGGCAAGCACGTGATCAGCCGCGCCAACGTCAAGGCGTTGCGCAAGGACGTGCTGGCCAAGTGCTACGGCGGCGACGTGACGCGCAAGCGCAAGCTGCTGGAAAAGCAAAAGGCGGGCAAGAAGCGGATGAAAAAGGTCAGCCAGGTAGAGATCCCCCAAGATGCCTTTATGACCGTTCTCCGCCTGGATGAGGACTAGGCCCGACTTCACGGCCCGGTGATGGTAACCGCGAGCTACCTTATGCCGCCCAAAGAACGATACCGCCCCAGTTTTTACCTGGTCATCCTGGCCAACCTTTTCTTCTTCACCGGCTTTCAGTGGACCTTTGTAACGCTGCCCGGCTATGTGCAGGCGATCGGCGGCGACGCCGCTGCCATTGGCCTGACCTTTGGCCTGTTCAGCCTGAGCGCCGTGTTGGCGCGGCCTGGGGTTGGCTGGCTGGTGGACCGCTGGGGGCGCAAGCCAGTGATGATCCTGGGCGCCTCGATCTTTGGCGTTGCCCCCATTCTCTATGTCTATACCCCCCAGATGGGTCCCTTTTTGGCCGTGCGCGTGATCCATGGCGTGGGCATCGCGGCCTTTACCACCGCCTATACGGCCCTGGTGGCCGACCTGGCGCTGGGGGGGCGCCAGGGCGAGGCCATCGGTCTGTCGGGCATCACCAACAATCTGGGCATGCTCTTTGCCCCGGCTCTGGGGCTGACCGTGGTCCACACCTGGGGCTATGGGGTCCACTTTTGGCTGGCGGCTGCCATCACGGCGGCGTGCCTGCTGCTCATGCTCTTTGTACGCGAGCCAGCCCAGACCGAGTCTGGTCAAGAGGACGCTCCAAGGTCGCTGGACGTGATCCGGCTGCGGCCGGTGTGGGTGGCCGCCTTTGGGATCACCGGGCTGGCTGTGGCCTATGGCGCGGTGTTGGGCTTTTTATCCCCTGTGGCCGCCGAGCGGAGTTTGGCCACCGCGGGAGGTTTCTATTCGGCCTTTGCCGCGGCGATGATGGTGGCTCAGGCATCGGCCGGCGCCCTGTCCGACCGGATCGGGCGGCGGGCGGTGGCGGTGCCGGGCATGATCCTGGTGGCTCTGGCCATGGCTGGCCTGGCAATGGCCCGCAGCGACGGGGCGCTGGTGGCTGCGGGAGCCGTCTTTGGCCTGAGTTGGGGCCTGACCCGGGCCGGGCTTGACACGTCGGTGGTGGAAAGTGTCTTGCCTCAGACCCGTGGGATAGCCCTGGGCTTGCTCTACACCTGCTTCGACATCGGCGTGGGCGCCGGCTCCTACGGGCTGGGGGTGTTGGCCGTGGGCCGTGAGTATGGCGCCGTCTTTTGGGGGGCCATGGTGTGGGCGGTTCTGGCCCTGGTGGGCTATGCCGCCTGGGGGCGTCGTCAGGAGCCGATCCTTTCCGGCGAATAGGATCCCTGGGCTGGCGTTCGCGCGGGAATCAAAAAGGATCTCTCAATTCGAGAGACCCTCTGGATTTGCGATGCGCCGGGTTCAACCAATGCGCGTTAATTTCAGGATTTTCCACACTCTTCTTCTTTTGGAGTGCGCGCCTGGCGCTTCGCGCCAGGACGCTTGCGCAGTAATGTGGCGGCAGCAAGCTGCCGCACTCCAGAGGAAGGCTTGGCTACTCTTTCCTCATGCTCCATATGCTCCATGTGGCGGCAGCAAGCTGCCGCACTCCAGAGGAAGGCTGCTCAACACCCGAAGGGTAAAAAAAACGCACCGACGAAAGTAAAATGCATCCTGCGGTCCCTGCCTTGGCTGGGCGCTTGCTGCCGCTCACCTGACATGCATCAACTGGCGCTCTCCTCGGCATCGGGTTGATGGTGCTGGGCATAGAGAGGGCACCCTCCGCCGCACAGGATATTGTCGGGGCACTCGTAACACTTTTCCATCATAAAATCGCGGTTCCGCAGATAGCGGGCCAGCTCATGATCCCAGATGGATTCCCACGGTTCGGTGAGAATGTTGCCCAGCGATACAAAGTAACTCTGGCAGGGGATCACATCGCCATTGGGTTCTACGGCCATGTTGTAATGGGCGGCGGTGCAGCCCTTGATGCCCAACTCCATGCCAATGGGATCGAATTCGCAATATTGGGTGGGCGTGTACCAGATGAGGCGCAGGTGATGCTTCTGAGTGGCCTCTTTGACCCGCTCCAGAATGGGCTCCAGCTCGCTTTCGCGGATGCCGGTCCCCACGGCGACCCCCGCGCCCGAGTAGATCAGGCTATTGCAGCCAAAGGTGGGCACGCCCAGCGACGCGGCAAAGGCAATCGTCTCCTCGATGCCGCCCACGTTTTCGGTGGTCAAGGTGGTGTTGGTCATCATATAGATGTCGGCCGCGACCACTGCCTTGATCCCGGCGACGGTCTCTTCCCAGGCGCCCGGGCAACCCGACATCCGGTCGTGGATGGCCGGGTCGTGACTTTCCAGGGTGATCTGGATGTGGTCCAGGCCAGCGGCCAAGAGCGCATCCACAAAGGCCCTGTCTCGCAGTCGCCGTCCGTTTGTCTGGAGCCCGGTGACCATGCCGACGTCCTCGGCGTATTGGACCAGTTCCACCAGGTCGGGGCGTAGGGTGGCCTCGCCGCCGGTGAAGGTCAGATGGGGGATACCGATCTCCCAGCAGCGGTCGATGACGCGCTTCCACTGCTCGGTCGACATCTCGGGGAAATCTTTGGGCCGGCCCACATAGCAGTGGGGGCAATCGTTCTGGCAGCGATAGGTAAGGACCAGATCCATGCGATAGGGCGCAGAGAGTTCGGCGCTAAGCGGCTCTATGCGCTCCACATCCAGGTAGGTCACCGGGCAGATCTCTTCGCCGGCCTGGGCAATGGCCCAGATGGTATCGCGCACGCGCTCGAAATCGGCCTGGGCCGCCTGCTGTTTGACCTGGTAACGGTGGGCCACCTCGCGGGCAGCCTCTTCGGCCGATTTCTCCTGCAAAACCATGTGGGCGAACTCGGTCGCCGTCTGATTCAGGTGGAGCACTCGGGAGGCATTGATCAGCAGGACACCGTGGCCGTCCTTCTCCACCCGCAGGTGGAGCCGGAACTGCTGGGGTGCGCTGGCCGGCGTATGATAGGTATAGATGCCAGGACCCAACGGATGGGGTGGTTCAAACCATTGCTTGATCCGATCGAATAGGGGCATAGTTCCTTCTCCCTTGAGCCTTTTTGTCTGCCTACAAGCTGCCTATCGACCGCCGCCGGCGCAGGCGCAGGCGCAACCCGCGCAGGCACAGGCACACGCGCATCCCCCGCCGCTCCGACTGCTGGAGCTTGTTTTCGGCGGTGGATTGGTCGCATTGGTCACTTTGCTGGCAAAGCCCTCTACGCTGCCGACGACCGTGTTGGCCGTGTTTTCGATGCTGGTGACCACAGTGTTGGCAAAGGTAGCGCCCGGCAGGGTCGGCAAGGTCACTGACGTGCCGCCGCCAGAAGGCGTGGGCATGGGCGCGCTGCCCGAGGGGCTGCTGGCTACGACCCAGGGGCGATAATAGCTGCCCCAGTGGGGCACCACCACCGGCCGGTCGCGGAAGGTGCGCCGGGTGCGGTCGTCCCAATCGTCCTCCAGCATCGTCCATTCCAGCCCTTCGCCCCAGCGCTCGCCCAGCAATTCGGGTGTGTCGGCGGCTTCGACCTGATTCCAGGCGCGGGCCGCGATGTCCTTGTAATACTCTTGGGTCTCTTTGCGGCTAAAGCCGGTCATTTTTTTGTTCACGTCGCCAATCAGGTCGATGGCCAACTCTCGGAGGGCTCCTTCGGCCAGTTTTCCTTTTTCGTTGATGGCGCTCAGGAATCGCCGCTCGTAATACCAGAGCTTGGTGTCGGGTGGCAGAGGATCGGTCGCTTTGAGACGCAGAGGCTTTTCGGAAAGGACGGTAACAGCGCCCTTTTTCACCAGGCCAAAGAGGATCATGGTCATGACTTTGTGCAGCGGCGCCTCCAGGAGGATGGCCGCTTCGACGGCGGTCAGCCCCCGCTTGATGCCCACACCCTCGACCGAGAGGGAGGGAGGCAGGTATTGCATTTTGCGTTTCTTTTGGACGCGGCTGCCCAGAAAGCTAAAGACGCCCCACCCAGCCGTGAACAGGCCAAACCAGAGCAAGGGGCTGTTGCAACAAGCGTCCAGGTCGATGTTAAAGAGGGGCGCCTTTTTCACGACCCCTTCGGCCAGAACCCGTTTGGGAAAGGAAGCGCCAAAGACATACTCACGATCGCCGCGGGCATCCTCTTTGATCCAGGTGTAGACGACCCGATCGTCCTCAAAGCCGGCAAAGGTGAACTCCTGATCGTGATAGCGAGGTTCTTCAGCGGTGACCCCCGGCGGCAGGTGAAAGTTCACCTCCAGGCGAGTGGCGCCGTGCACAAAGTCGCTGCCAAACCAGGTGGGCGCAAATTCAAAGCTAGCGTATTCGTCGTCTTTGCTGTCCTGAAAGATCAAGTCCGTGACGGCTGCTTCTATGTGAAGCGTCCCGACCTGACCCGGTTGAATGGTGTTGGGTCCCAGCTCTACGGCGATGCCCGGGGTAACGTAGGGTGAGTCGTCGATGCGGTCCAGGGGCACACCGTTGATCGAGGCCTGGATGGCAAAGACGTTATAGGTGTCGTTGGGCAGGCCAATGTCGACCACGTCGATGGGGTGCGAGCCTGGATCGGGGGCAAAGGTGATGTCATAGACCAGCCATACCGTGCCGTCCTGTTCCAGATACACGTGGACCCGGTTTTCGGGCACGTTGAAGCGATAATCCTGGGCCTGGGCGATGGGTGCCAGCACGAGGCAGCAGAGAAGAACCAACCCTATCAGGATCCAGGCTGTTCGCGATTGTTTGTTGAGCATGGTATGTTCCTATCTTGGTTTGATCCGACCCTTTGTCGACCGACGTGAGGGTGTCACCACTTGGGTTCTTCGACGATCTGATAGGTGGCGCCGCAGTAGGGGCACGAGACCATCACCGCCCCTTGGGCCATGCCAATGGCGCTCTTGTCCAGTTGCGCTCCGCAGCTCTGACACTTGAGGGCTTCCATCTCTACGTCGCCGCCGATGTCGATCTGCTGCCGGATGGTCACTTCCTGCTGGGGTTTGGGCTCGCGCAGGCGGACGGCAAAGATGATGCCCAGGCCCACGAGCACCAAGAGCCCGCCGACGATCAGCCGACCCAGAGGACTGGACGCTTCGGCGCTAAAAGCCGACAGCAGCCAAAGGACGCCAAAGAGAACCAGGATCCCTGCCACAATATAGCCAATGATCTTGCCCGTACTCATTCTTCCTCCTGGAGTCTTTTTTGCTATACGCTACTTCCAATAAAAGGTTCGGGAGCCGCTGGATGGGCTGATCGGGTCGCCGGTGCGGGTGCCGTCCTCGGTCAGTCCGGTCTGGCGCAGAATCGTTACCTGCCAGCTAAACTCTTGGGGGCGGTTGAGATCGGGGATGTACAGATCGGCAGGCAATCGCCAGGACGTGGCCTTGGTCCACAGGGCGGGAAGCTGCTGGATGTAGGCGCCCGAGCGACGCATGCGCAGCACGTACCACTCATCCTCGGCGAGGATACCCACCGACGTCCAGTTCAGAACGATCACTGCCTCGGCGCCCTCAAAGGTGGTCTGGTCTGGTGGGGAGAGCAGAGTAGTCGCCGGGTGCCATGGGCCCGGCGTGGGGGTCAGGGTAGGCGGCACGGTAGGCGTGGGGGCGGGGGTTGCCGTGCCGATGGGAATTCGCAGCTTTTGGCTCACGTTGAGCTTGTCGCTGGACAGGTTGTTGATCTCGCGAAGTTCGGCGGCGGTGAGATTAAATTTCTGGGCGATGGTAGAGAGTGTGTCCCCCTGCGTCACCTCGTAGGTCTCATAGGCCATCGTCGCCGAATAGTCGGGCGGTTGGACGATGATCAACTTGGCGCCGATGCTGATCCGGGTGGCGTCGGCGATGTTATTGGCTTCCATGAGCGCTTCGACGGTCGTGTTGTACCGTTTGGCGATGGCGCTCAGCGTGTCGTTGGCCCGGACCGTGTACTCAAAGGGCGTGGGCGAGGGCGTCGGCGTGAGGGTAGGGGTGGGGGTATCGGCCACGGGCAAGGGGATGATCAACACCTGGCCCACGCTGATGATGCTGTTGGCTTTGAGATTGTTGGCCTTGAGGATGGCGTCTACAGTAGCGCCATACTTTTTGGCAATGGTACCGATCACTTCGCCTGATTCCACGGTGTGGTGGGTCTGGTTGGGCGGCAATGTGGCTGTCGGAGGGGGTGTGGGCGAACGGAGCGGCGTGGCGGTCGGTGCTACCACCAGGGTGGGCGTGGGCGAGAGGGTAGCTGTGGGCGTAGCGGTCGCCGTGTTGGGTAGCAGGGCCGCCGGCTCGGCAATCTGCCACGGTTTCCAGCTCCAGAGAATGGCAAGCAGGCCAATCAGAATCAGGGGCCACAGGAGGGCCCCCAGAGAGATAGGCGGTTTTTTGGCGCGGTGTTCTTTGAGTTGAGCACCGCACATCAAGCAGGTTTCAGCCCGCTGAGCGACAGGCGTTCCACAGCGCGGGCAGTGCCTTTGGGCGCTTGGTTCCATGAATCAGTCTGGCTCCACTTTTCAATTTTCAACACAGACCTGACAGGGTTTGTGTTCGGCCACCGACGACTGTTTTGCGAGCCGTTTTTTCGTCGATGTCCGCCTTTTTGTCAAAGGAAAACCCGTCTGGCCCTTTCTGTTCAGAATGATGGTGGCTCGCGACTGGCAATTGGACAACACCCCCCAAAGCCAGCCGGTGTTCCATTATAACAGACATTGCCTCTACTGCCAAAACCGATGCGCTTTCCGCCAGATGGTGGGAGGCGCCGCCTGAGATGTCGTGTGGGACGCCCTGGGTAGGGGTGGGCGATAGCGGGCGCGGGGGCGAAATCGGCGGTCGGCAGGGCCTGACCCCTACGGGCGGCCGGGCGAGGGTTTGAGCAGTACCAGCAGCAACGCCCCGATCAGGCAGGTCACCGTCAGCAGCTTGCCCACCAGGCGCAGGGGGGTGTCGCCCCAGCGCAGCAAGACGTGGCGCTCGCCGGAGGGCACGTCGACGGTCAACAAGCCATAGGGGCCTTCGGGGCGCAGGGCCGAATCGGGCAGCCGCTCGCCATCCACGTATACGCGCCAGCCGGGGAAATAGTAGGTGTAGAACTGCAAGCCCGTGCCTGAGGGGGAGCGGACCCACAACTCATCCGACGCACCGCCGGCGCGGATCATCTCGATCTCGGCATCGGGCGCCAGCGCCTGGGCCGTGACCAGGGGCTCGCCCGAGCGGTATTGCTCCACCAGGGGCGAGTCGGTGGGAAATTCCTGGGTCCAGGCCGTCATACCCCGCATATCGGTGTATTTGAGTTCAAACTCGATGGTCAGCAGCGGCCCCTCGGCGATCTCGGGCACCGGCGTGTACTGGGGCAGGGTGTAGGAAAAGCTGCCCACGATGGCGACCAGGGCAAGGATCAGCACCGGCCCGTTCAATTCCTTAGGAGGGCGCACGGCGAATCCGGACAATACTGCCAAGGTCACTGAGGTGAGGGCCAGCAAGCGCCAGGGGAATTGGACCAGGGCGGCGATGGGTACCATCTCCCACAGGGGCGCCGAGAGGGGAATCATTGGGAAGAGAAGCAGCAACGTTCCAGCCGCGAAAAAGAGGATCAGCCGCCGTTCGCGGGCGGGGCGTCCCAGACTGCTGAGGGATGCTACGATCGCCAGGATGAGGGGAACGGCGCCCAGTTGGAACGACATGCCCCCTTCGGTACCCGGGCTACCCGGGGCATAGCCCCACAGGCCCGACAGGAGGTAGGCGGGCTGCAAAAAGTGCTGGGCATAGTCATAGCCAGCCCGCACCCACTGCTCCTGGGCGATGTACTGGCGCTCGAAAAGGTTGGGCAGGATCAGCGCCGCGGCGACGCCCAGTCCCAAACAGCCCCCACCCAGGGCCACAGCGGCGCGGCGAATCCGCTGCTTCCAGGTAGGACTCGATTCCCACAGACGAAACAGTGCATACCCAGCCAGCAGCGGGGTAAAGATGAGGGCCGTGAGGTTGTGGGTGAGCCACAACGCCCCGTAGGCCAATCCCGCCAGCCCGATGCGGCGCAGCGACACTCCTTCGAGCAAGCGGTGAAAACTCCACAGCGCCAGGGGCATCCACACAAAGGCCGCATACTCGGCCAGATCGGCCCGAACATAGATATCGGCCAGGTGATAGGGCATGTACACATAAACCAGGGCTGCCAACAGGCCCCGATTGCGTCCCATTACATGGCGGGCATAGCCGTACATGGCCAATCCCGAGCCCAAGGTGGCCAACATCCACACTCCCTTAATGGCAGCCAGCTTGCTGGCGCCCAGAAAGTGAAGGAGGGCAGCGGTGTAATAAGCCAGCGGTGGATAGAGGACAAAGGTCGGGTAGCCATAGCCCAGGGCTTGATCGGTGGCCCAGCCGGGATACCAGACCCCATCGCGCAGGGCGGCGTCAAACTCTGTCAGAAAAAAGAGGGTGTGCTGAGCGTCGTGGGCGTCCAGGAAATAGTCGGGTCCGGCCAAAGGCAGTACCGCAAACAGCGAAAGGGCCACAACCAGCCCGATGTAGAGGTCGAATCGGGGGCGCCAGCGTGGGGACGGTTCCTGCGAGGGCATCTGGATCACGGCCGCCTCCCTGGGCGGGCCCGGCCCGGCTTGGTGAACCGCAGCACGAGACCCGCCGCCATCAGACCGCCCATCAGCAGCAGGCTCACGGCCGACACCGCTGTACTCATCTTGCGCAGCGGGGTGTCCTCAAACTGGAGGAGGACATGCCCCCTCCCTTCGGGCACGCGGACTGTCATCAGCCCAAACTTGCCCCGCAGGGCGATGGGCAGTTCCGCGAGGATCTCGTCGTTGTCGGGGTCCACGAGGTAGGCGTGCCAGCCGGGATAATAGAAAGTGTTAAAGGTCAACAGCAGGGATCGGTTGGCGGAATATTCCACCAGCTCACGGTCGGTGCGCAGTTCCAGCGTCCGGGCGTGGCCCCGGCCCGGTTGCCGGTAAAGTTGTTCAAAGTGAATCTTGGAGGTGATTGGCTCCCCAGCCATGTGGTAATCGGCCATGGGCGACCAGGTAGGGATCTCGCGCGCCCAGGCGGTGGATCCGGTCATTTCGTCAGCCGATTGTTGAAAGCGCATCAGGCCAGCCAGGGTGACTTCCTGGTCGGACATGCGGGCTTGCATATAGGGCAGGCTACCCAACACCAGCAGGGCAACGAGAATGAGCGTGGGCGCCTGGATGAACGCGCCTTGTTCTTCTTGCCCTTGGGCGGCGGCGCCGCACAGAAAGGCCATAGACACGACGGTCAGGGTCAGGAGCCGCCAGGGGAACTGGGCCAGGCGCGCCAGCGGCAGGGCCAGCCACAGCGGCGACGAGGCCTCGAGCATCAAAAAGACGACAATGGCGGTGAGAGCCGCGAAAAAGATCACCAGCCGGCGCCCGGAATGGCCCATTGGCAGGCGGCCGTTCTTTCGAAAGAGGGACACACATGCCAGGAGGCCGAGTACCACCGGCACCACGCCCAGTTGAAAGCTGAAATCGTCGTCGGGGCCGGGCACGCTGGCGCCGAATCCCCATTTGGGCGAAAAGAGCTGGTAGAACTCGACGAAATCGCCGCCCCAGGCGTAACGCCCGCCATACCACTGGTCCACGCGAACGAAGCGGTTCTCCAGCATGGCCGGTACGGCAAAAAAGGCGCTGAGTCCCAAACCCAGCAGCAGGCCGAGTGCCGGAGGGATCAGCAGGTGGGCCAGGTGTCCCAGCGCCGGCAGCACCGATTCGCGGGATAGGGCGCGCCAGGGCTGGTGATCGTTCATACGGGCCAGGGCGAGGGCGGCGACGTAAAAGACCAGGATCAACGTCAGCAGCAGGGTGATCAGCGGGCTGGAAACCATCAGCGCAGCGTAGGCCAGGGCCAGTCCGACGATATTGATCCAGCGGGGTTGGTGGAGGGTGGCCCACACCCCCCATAACACCAG
>CAYVLO010000060.1:0-4890 GCA_964452125.1 uncultured Anaerolineaceae bacterium
GAGAACTATGGTCGCGTGCCCATTCGTACTTCGGGACCGATGTCGGGCGCCCCCTATCGGAGCGATGAGAATTACAACACGTTGGCCGTGGAGCAGGGTCAGGATAGCTATCACCAGCAGGCGGGTGTCTGGCGATTTGGCATCAACTTGGACATTTCAGAGACCGATTTCCCCTATCGCTGGGCCGTGGGTACCCCTGACGAACTGCGACGCGAGGTCATTGACGGCCGAGAACAATGGTTCCTGGACCCGGGAAAGCGCGGCACGGTCACCGGCAGCATCGAGTTGGTGGGTCCTTTTCCTCGCGAGGCGATCTTTGCCTGGGGCGGGCTCATCCACGAGTATGTGGGGGTCAAGGCCGAGAACAACTATGTGGATCGCCTGCTCATCAACATTGGCATACCCTGACCTGGACTCGGGAGATTGATGGAGAGACGAGAAACGAGGTTCAACGACCGGTTGGCCCGTTTCTCGTTTTCCTTCCAACCGCTCATGGATCTGATTGTCATCATTGTTAGCTACAACACGCGCGACCTGCTCAGCGACTGCCTGGAATCGGTGTTCGCGGGCCTGGAACGCTCTTGCTTAGAGGGTGCGGTGTGGGTGGTCGACAATGCCTCCCGCGATGGCAGCGCCGAGATGGTCCGCCGGAAATTCCCCAACGTGCACCTGATTGCTCTGGATGAGAATCTCGGCTTTGCTGCCGGAAACAATGTGGCGCTGCGCCGCATCGATTTGGAATCGCTCTTTCCGGCGCGCCATGTCCTCTTTCTCAATCCCGATACCCGTGTACTGGACGATGCCTTGGGAACCCTGGTGCGCTTTTTGGACGATACGCCGGGCACCGGGGCGGTGGGGGCTCGCCTCGTTAATGGCGATGGAAGCTTTCAACACTCGGCTTTTGCCTTTCCCGGATTGGCTCAGATTTTCTTTGACTTTTTCCCGTTGCACCATCGGCTGCTCGAATCTCGCCTGAATGGTCGCTATCCGCGCCAGCTCTACGAGGCAGGCCGTCCCTTTGAGATCGATCATCCCCTTGGGGCGGCGCTGATGGTTCGCGCCGAGGTCCTGTCCCAGGTGGGCGGGTTTGACGAACGCTTTTTCATGTACTGCGAAGAGATCGACCTGTGCCGGCGCATTCGCCAGGCGGGATGCAAGCTCTACTGTGTGCCCAAGGCGGTCATTGTGCATCTGGTGGGGCAGAGTACGCGCCAGTTTCGAAATGAGATGTTTGTGGCCTTGTGGAAAAGCCGGATCCTGATGGTTCAAAAGCATGAAAGCCGCGTCTTTTTGTGGGCGGCCCGCCGATTGATCCGACTGGGTTTGGCGGCTCAGGCCCGTCGCGCGCGCCGATTGCAGCGAAGCGGCGAGATTGGGGAGCAGGAGCTGGAGGCCCGTTTGGCAGCCTATCGAGAGGTAGCTTTGCTGTGACGGTTGAACTGGCTGCCGTGGTTTTGACCAAGAACGAAGAACGGCACATTGCCGACTGCCTGGCGAGCCTCGATTGGGCGGACGAGCGGGTGGTGATTGATGACCTGAGCACCGACCGGACCGTCGAGATCGCAGAGGGGCAGGGCGCCCGTGTGGTGACCCATGCCCTGGAGAGCTTTGCCGCACAACGCAACGCGGCTCTCAAAGCTGTGGATGCGACCTGGATCTTGTTTGTCGATGCCGACGAGCGAGTCACTCCCGCCCTGGCTCAAGAAGTGCGCAGCGTCATCGCCTTGAGTGGGCCTGCGGCCCGGGCCGGTTGGTGGATTCCTAGACATAACTATATGATCGGCCATCGGATGCGCGGCGGCGGCTGGTATCCCGATCATCAACTTCGTTTGTTGCAGAGTGGTAAGGCGCGCTATGATCTTCAGCGCCCGGTACACGAGGTGGTTCTCCTGGATGGAGAGGCAGGGTTTCTGCAGAGCCCGTTCCTCCATTACAACTATGATACGGTGGCCCAATTCCGGCGCAAAATGAGCCGCTATACCCGTTTCGAGGCGGCTATTCTGCATGAGCGGGGCATCCGGGCCCGGCCCTGGACCTATGTGACCATGCCCATTCGGGAGTTCTGGCGTCGTTTCGTCACGCTACGGGGGTATCGTGATCATCTGTTTGGCTTGTTGTTCTGCGGCCTGATGGCCTGGTATACCTTGATGACCTACGCGCAGCTTCGTTCTCTATCTTCCAGAGCTGATTCGTAAATCCACATCCCCGCGGCCATTCCTAGCAGCCTGTCGGAGAGGGCTGTCATTCTGAGGAGCGGAGGCGGCGAAGCCGCCGGAGCGACGAAGAATCTCGCCATTAGATCGCATTTGACAGCCAACAAGCGAGATTCTTCGGCCCCTTCGGGGCCTCAGAATGACAGAACAGACGGTGTTTTGCCTCGGTGGTTTTCTCTCCGACAGGCTGCTAGAGGAACTCGATGATTCGGTCAAACCCATCGTCAAGGTATCGGGCGATCAGATCGGCCACGGCCCGATATTCCTGAATTGGGCCGTTGTAGGGATCTGGGACATCTCGACGTTTTCGCGCCATGGCGCTCAGGCGATGCACCTTCCAATCGTATTGGGGCCAGGTGTTGCGTAGCATCTGGGCGTGATCGCGGCTCATCACCAAGATCAAGGTCGCTTCGGCCACGTCATCTGCGGTCACGGTTCGGGCAATATGGTCAGAGATGTCAATTCCCCGTTCTTGCATCACGGCGACGGCATTTTCGCTTGCCGGACGCCCGTTGACGGCCCAGGTTCCGGCCGAACGGACCTGATGTTGGCCATCCAGACCCCGTTCGGCCAACTTTTGTCGCATCAAGCCCTCAGCCATAGGAGAACGGCAGAGGTTGCCGGTACAGATGAGAAGGATAGTGCTCATGGTTGGCTCTCCTCAAAAAGCGCGGGCTCATTGTAGCGCAAGGCTGGGGGTGTGTCAATCTTGTTGTGCGGGCACGTAGGACAAGCGCCCAGATGCAAAAGGGGCCAGGATGTCTCACATCCTGGCCCCTGGCTAAACTCCAGATCAGCTCAATTCGGGCTGGATGACCCCATAGTCTCCGTCTTTGCGGCGATAAATGACATTGATCTGACCAGCTTCTGCGTTGAAAAAGATAAAAAAGTCGTGGCCCAGGAGTTCCATCTGTTCGACGGCCTCCTCCGGATTCATGGGAGTCATGGCAAATCGTTTGAACCGCACGATGCGGCTGGGCATCTCCTCATACTCTTCTTCAATATCCACAGGCAGCGGCTCGGGCATGGGAGCGCCGCTCCGCCACCGATTTGCGCGTTTGCCTTTGTAGCGGGCAATCTGGCGATACATCTTGTCCAACACCGAGTCGATAGAACCGAACATGTCTTCGGATCGTTCCTCTGCCCGCAAGATCGTGCCATTGGCGCGTACGGTGACCTGGCATACCTGCCGATCCTGAGCGGCTTTGGTATCTTCTACTCGGAGTTCGACCCAGGCTTCGGTGATTGAGGGTAGATACCGATCCAACTTGCCTATCTTTTTTTCTACATAGTTCTGCAATCGATCCGTAACTTCTACGCCTTTTCCTTTGACAATCAGATCCATTTTTCACTCTCCTCATTAGGATTGTACGAGTCTGGGATTAGCGAGCCCTTGGCGCGGGCCAGGGTGTAAGCCCAGATGGTTTGTGCGCCTCCATCACGCAGGGCGACGGCGGCGGCTTCCAACGTTGCACCCGTGGTACAGACGTCGTCCACGAGAAGAACACGTTTGGTCTCGGCGATCGGGCCCACGTACTGAAAGGCATTTCGAACGTTTTCTTGCCTCTGAAGGGCGCCCAGGCCAACCTGAGGGGCGGTCGCCCTGGTGCGAACGAGCAGATCCTCTGCCACGGGGAGTTGCAGGTGCTGACCCAGCTCGCGGGCCAGCAGGGCCGATTGATTATAGCCACGCTCTCTCAACCGTTTTGGGTGTAGCGGTACGGGTACGATCACATCTAGGGTATCCGCACCGGCCCCCCAAGCCGTCCAGCCTTCGCCCATGAGTTTCCCCAACGGGGCGGCAAGGGCCCGCACGTCTTTGTACTTGAGCTGATGGATTGCTACGCGCAACGGACCGCAGTGAAATGCCACAGCCAGTAACCGGTCAAGGGCGAAGGTGCGTGGCCCACAAAAGCGGCATTTCGATCGCGGCATCGAATCGTCAACCCCCTTGCTAGTGGGGTTGTTGTCCCTCTCCCAGGGCATTCCACACCGCAAACACACGGGGGGATGGATACGCTCGATTTTGCCCAGGCAATCAGAACAGATCCAGGCGCCAAATCGGCGACAGGATACACAAAATGGCGGGAAAAGCAGATCGGCTGCCGTGTTTCCAATTCTGGCGAGCCATGCTTTCCACGTGACTACCGACTGTCCGTGCATGCCGTTCAAGGTATGCGCGGTCACGATCAAGCTACCCCCATGTCGATGGGTACCATTTCCTCCTGTTTGTGCGCCTGTGTTGAACCAAGCGCATCATAGAGCACCTGCCACGCCCGATTCTTTTAAAATAAGGACAGCCGGGCCCAGGATGACGAGCAGGATGGTGGGAAAGATGAGAAACGTCATGGGCATCAACATCTTGATCGGCGCCTGATGTGCTTTTTCCTCAGCTCTTTGACGTCGTTTGATTCGCATTTGTTCCGATTGAATGCGCAGTACTTTGGCAATGCTAATACCCAACTGATCGGCCTGAATGAGCGCTGCGACAAAACTGGTAACATCGGGCACATTGGCTCGGTCGGCCATATCCTTCAGAGCTTCGCCACGGGATTTCCCCACGCGCAGTTCATTGAGGACTCGCTGGAATCCCCGGCTGAGTTCGTTGTCCCATTTGTCGGCGACACGCTGCATGGCTCCATCAAAGGGCAATCCTGCCTCCACGCTGATGGTCAAC
>CAYVLO010000060.1:4900-11650 GCA_964452125.1 uncultured Anaerolineaceae bacterium
AAGGGCATCGGGGAGGGTCTTGATGATCTCATCCTGGCGCTGCCGAATGCGCCCGCCCAGCCACATACTGGGGAGCACAAACCCAAGTGCACCAAGGGCTACGATAAAAAGCAACCGCATGCCTGGTTCCAGGTCGGCGATCATGGTCAGGAAGAAGGTGGCTGCTGTCAGCAAAAGAGCGGCAATGGCCCGGATGCCCATGAACTCGGTGGTGCTCCAATTGTTTGGATTGCCCGCCAACTCGAGATTTCGCTGCGTGTTTTCCAGGGTTTTCTGGGGGGTAAAGCGGGCCATGAATTGGGCACTGGCCTGCACCATGGGCAGGAGGATGCGTTGGCTGAAAGGCTGAGCAAGTTCAATTTCCTCCAGGCTCATCGCGCGCCCCCCATACTCGACCAGGCGGGCATCGACTTCGTCAGCAGGTCGGGGCGCGGCGATGCCAATCATGATCAGCATGATCGAGAAAAAGGCGAGTACCGAAGCCCCTATTACGATCGGTAATACCATTTTGGGTTACTCCAGTCAAGTCCGGGCGTCGCAAGCCCCTAGACTTCAATGTTGACAATCTTGCGAATGATCACAAAACCTATTGCGATCATCACGAATGCCGTCCCGATCATGATCCATCCACAGGGATCGGTGAACATGCGGCCTATGTACGATCGGTTTATCGCATACAATACCAGGCCCAGGGCGATGGGCAAGCCGGTTAGCACGTAGCCGGAGATCATCTGCTGGGCCGTAAGGACACGGATCTCCCCTTTGATGCGAACACGCTCGCGAATGGTGTGGCCAATGATGTCGAGAATCTCGGCCAAGTTGCCGCCCACCTTGCCTTGAATGTTTACGGCAGTGATAAGCAGATCCAGGTCATCACTGGGCATCCGCCGTAACATGTTGTTCAGGGCTTCCTCGTAGTGGAGACCAAGGGCGATTTCCTGAGTCACGCGATGAAATTCGGAGGCCATGGGATTGGGCAACTGCTCGGCAACGGTTTTCATCGACTGCACGATGGTGTAGCCGCTGCGCAGTGAATTGGCCAGCAGAGTGATGGTATCGCCCAATTGGTCGTTAAAGGCGTTCAGCCGTTGGCCTTTGCGTATGCTCAGGTATATGCGCGGTGCAAAGAACCCGATGACGCCAAACACCAAGCCAAGAATTGGGGTGCCGAAAATGATCTGGGCAACTGCAAAGAAACCGAAAACCGAGATTGCTGACAGAACCATGAACTCCGAAACCCGGAGTTTTACATCGGCCCGCGCCAGTTCCGTTTGGAGATCGGCCCCAAACCTTCCTTTGGTCACGGCCTCTTCCAAACCATCGATAGCTGTGCGCTCCCCCTTCTTGGACGATCTGACCTCCTGTTTTTCGCGTCCGCCGTAATATTCGAGACGATCCTCGATCGCTTCATCCTGGCTCTGTCGGGCTCGGCCCAATCCCACAAATAGCAAGAGCACAGCCAAGGCCGCGATAATGGCTATGGCTGCTGGGTTCATGCAAACTTGCGGTAGAGCATCCATCCTGCGCTTACTCCTTACCAGTTTTCTGGCAGACTGCGTGTGTCGGTCGCCAATGGCAGGCCGGTCGGGCTGATCCCTGGCTGCTTCACAAACGGCGCCCGACTCCAAAGATCGTGGGTGGCAAGTGAATGTTGGCAGCCTCAATGAGTTCGGTGAATTTGGGGCGAATTCCAGTGGGCCGCAGGCTGCCGATGACCTTTCCGGCCTCGATCCCCTGTTGTTCGAATTGGAAGACGTCTTGCATGACGATCACGTCGCCCTCCATTCCCTGGACCTCGGTGATCTTGACGATTTTGCGGGATCCGTCGCGGAGACGTTCCTGGTGGATCACCACATTCAAAGCTGAGGCGATCTGCTCGCGAATGGCCCGCAGCGGAAGATCCATACCGGCCATCAGAACCATTGTCTCCATACGGGCCAGGGTATCTCGTGGGCTGTTGGAGTGGGCTGTGGTCATACTCCCGTCGTGACCGGTGTTCATGGCTTGCAACATGTCCAGGGTCTCGGCTCCGCGGCATTCGCCAACGATGATCCGATCCGGGCGCATACGGAGGCTGTTGATCACCAATTGTCGCATATCGATCTCGCCGCGGCCTTCCACGTTGGGGGGGCGGGTCTCGAGCGTCAGAACATGATCCTGCTGGAGCTGAAGTTCGGCGGCGTTCTCGATGGTGATGATTCGCTCATCATTGGGGATAAAGGCCGAACACACGTTTAGGGTGGTGGTCTTGCCTGAGCCGGTACCGCCCGAAATGATCATGTTCAGTCGGGCCTGTATGCAGGCCTTGATAAACTCGAGGGCTTCCGGTGTGACCGTGCCATAGTCGAGCAGCGACTGGGCGGTGATGGGAATTCGAGCAAACTTGCGGATGGTCAGGATGGGCCCGATGAGAGATAGCGGCGGGATCACGGCATTGACACGCGAGCCATCGGGCAGGCGAGCGTCCACATACGGCTGGCTTTCATCGATGCGGCGTCCCAGCGGCGATACGATGCGGTCGATGATACGCAGGACATGATCGTCGTTCTCAAATTTGATGTCGGTGGGCTGTACCCGTCCGCTGCGCTCCACATAGACGGCGTTGGGTCCGTTCACCATGACTTCAGTAACCGTATCATCGGCAAGCAATGGTTCGATGGGACCATATCCGAGGATCTCGGCCACAATCTGCTCTAGGAGTCTCTGTCGGTCAGCCCGACCCAGGATCAGGTTCTCCTGGGCCAGCATGGCGTCGTACATCTCCTCTATAGTCTGTCGTACCTCATCGGTTTTGGAGACGTCCATCTTGGGATCGAGTTCGGAGATAAGCTTGGTGTGAATGCGCGTCTTGAGATCGTGAAAGGTGTCGCGGGCTGGCGCTGCGGGTGCGCGCCGAATGCGTAGATCTTCCAACCTGGTCTGTCGACCTTCCTGCTGTGCTGCTGCTTCTGCTGGAATCTGTTGGTTCTTCTCGATCCGTCGCAATAGGGACATAATTTTACTCCCGGTTTCGAGTGGTCTTGAATTAGCGTTTCAAGCGACCAAAAAGCCCGGTTTGCTTCTTTTGGCCTACCGGACTGGGGGTCGGCTCTTCCTCGGCGTCTGGTTCTGGCTGGGGATTCAGCAGTGCCAGCTCTTGTCGGGCCAGGTCCAGGACAACTTCTGTCAAAGGGTTATTGGGTTCGGCAAATACAAAAGGCTGCCCCTGATTGCATGCCTGTCGGACTGTTTTTGCATCGAATGGGATTTGGCAGCGAATTTCGTGTCGAATGCTGCTTTCCAATTGCTCTGGCCGAATCCCATCTCTCGGAATTACCTTATTGAGAACGAGATCGATGCGATCGTCTGTAAAGGTCAATGCCTCGGCTACTTCGAAAAACTGCTTGGCGCTCTTGATGGATGGGATCTCGGGCGTTACCACGAGCAAGAGCCGGTCTGCCAGATCCATGGCAGCAAGCACCGTGTCATCCAAATAGCTCCACGTGTCAACGACTACATAATCATAGTGGGCCCGAAGAAAACTCAGAGTGGCTTTGAGTTCTTCGGCAGTAACGGCCTCTGCCATTTCTGGGCTGGATGGCGCTGGCAAAGCCTGGATACCCGAAGGGTGAGGCGACAAGATCGCTGCCATCAATTCCATGTCGAGCGAATCGATTTTGGAGGTGGCATCGGCCACGTTGGGGTTTCCGGGCAGATTGAGCAACACCCCTACATCGCCGAATTGCAGGCTGGTATCCACCAGGACCACTTTTTGGTTGGTGAGCTTGGCCAGTGCAACTGCCAGGTTGGTGGCCACCATACTGCATCCCGTTCCGCCTTTCGGGCTGTAGACGAGCAGGAGTTTGCCGCCTCGGAGGGGGCGCAGCTTGCGATGCACAGAACTGGTCGGTGTGCCCGGCTCGGAGGCGACGGGCGAGGGCGTAGAGACCCGCCGGCTGACCCCCATCTCGTACACGCGATGAATGCTGGTGGTGAGTTCCTCGCTGCTGAACGGTTTTGTCAAAAAGTCTACTGCTCCAGCCAGCATGGAGCGTCGGAGATAATCGGCCTCACTTTGCACCGACATCATAATGACCTGCGACATGGGCGACACCTTGCCGATCTCTTGGCTGGTGGTAATACCGTCCATATCGGGCATGTTGATGTCCATCAGGATAATGTCGGGGCGCAGGGTTTTGGCTTGCTCGATGGCGTCTCGCCCATTGGCGGCCGTGCCGACAATTTCGATATCGGTCTCAAAATAGAGCAGCTTGCGCAGATTCTCGCGCGTTTCAGTGATATCGTCGACAATCAGAAGTTTGATCTTTCCGGTCGATGACTGGTTCATAACGATTCTTTCCCCTCAGTTCCTGGGGATGGCCTATGGCGCTTCTTCAATCGGCGCTAACAAGGAGAAAGGTTGCTTGTTGGGCACACTGATGCCAAAGCGGGCCAAAATGTAATCGAGTGTCACTTGCTGGGTGGTGAACGTTTGATGGTCATCCTGGGCCCGCACTGCCAGTTGGATGGAAGCTCCATATTCCCGCGCCAGTTTCAAGACCAGGGCATCTTGAGGTGATAGCATAACCGTGATGAATTGTGGTGGCTCGGTTTGGGGCACCTGTCCTTCTTCGACTGCTGCCTGCTGTTGTTCCGTGGGCGGTGGCACAAAGTTCCAGCGTCCCACCCCCAGTACTTCTACATCCTGCAAGGTGAGTTGGGCGACCCGGCGCGGCCGCTGCAGAGTCGAGATCGCTTCGATGGATTCACCCTCCCCAGCCGTACCGCAATCGGGTGGACAGAGTGGTTCGATGATCTGCGTTTCCATGTCCACATCGATAAAGGCAAAGGTCATCAGGATGTCGATATTGTCCCCTGCCTGGATGCCGTAGGACACGGCTGAAAGCTCGTCAATGGGCAGGGCCACCGCCTGGTATCCCGGTTCGATGACCTTGCCCAGTTCGCCTTCACGCGCGAGTTGTTCTGGGCTGACAAGGAGTTCTGGCTGGATCACGGTTCCCTGGGGGATGGGGCCGGCAGCCAGCATCCCGGTGGTGCCATCGAGGCTGCGCAACGCTGCCTCAGGGATCAACTCGACGGGGACGGCCCTTAGCTCCAGGCGACCATCGACAACCTCATCCTCAGCAATGGGCTGCGAGGCAACCACAACTTCTTCCCGTTTCACTTCAATGCCTGGTTGGTCTGAGGCGCTTCGAAGCAGCACAAAGACGGCGGCTGCCGTACCGATGGCAAGGATCAACCCCAAAAGTATCAGAATTCTTCCGCGCCGCATGGACCTTTCCTCCTTGTCGTCAGGGCTGTAGCCCTATGCCTAATGGGCAAGTGCCTACTGGTCTTGGTGCGCTTGAACTGTGCGCCAAATTCCGGCAGTGATCGTCACCAGCAGGGCGAGAATGGCGCCTCCCGCCAGCAGGTAGATGCCCGGAAAACCGGTGGCAGGCATGGTGGGTTCTTGATCGGCCAGAGATTGCGGCGGTACAGTTGCCGCTTCCTCCATCGGGGGCGCTTCTTCGGGCGCGTCGGAGCCGAATTCAAGGTTGACTACGAACGAACTTGTGCCATCCACCTCGAGTGTGGCCGCAGGGCTGATCTTGCCGCCGGGCATGGCTGCCACCAAGGTGACGGTGCCTGCACACAGGCCGCCAAATCCATAGTTCCCTGCATCGCCTGTCAGGATCTTGCGCTCCAGCCCCTCGCCAGTCAAGCTAACCTCGACGCCTGCCATCGCTCTGCCGTTGGCGTCGGTGACCGTTCCTTCCACAATCGCCTGGCAATTGGGATCGGGTTTGGAGCTCGTCACTACCCGTCCTTCTGCAGAGGGGTTTTCGACAGGCACCTGGGTAGGCGCGCTGGTGGGCTTGGCTGTGGGCTCTTGTGTGGGCGCCTGGGTGGGCGCCTCTGTGGGTGCTTCCGTTGGTGCCTCCGTAGGCGCTGCCGTCGGTTCATCTGTGGGTTCTTGGGTAGGCGCCACAGTAGGTGCTTCGGTGGGAATCACAATCGGCGTCTTGTTCGGTGGAGGAGGGACCTGGTTCGCCGACACTCCAGTTGGGAGCACCAGAATCGCGCAAAGCACCAAGATTCCGGAGACCATTAGCGTGAAATAGGGGTTACGCATATTGCTCGCCTCCTTATCAAAGCGGTGCACAACAACATAACAGCAAGTATTATTCTACCAGAAAACCACGGAAAAAGCAATTCTGCGAAAGCAACTCTTTGTGGCATCATTGGGAATTCCTGTGAATGACCGGCAGGTAGATCCGCGGGGGACCCACATGTAGGGTCTGGGCGCGGATGTTGTTGCGCTCGTTGGACTCGGCATGGGCGCCCCACAAAGAGTGAAAACCGTCACCGGAGAAGGCTACATCGATCTGGGCATAGATGGTATAGTCGCCTGCTTTGTTAAAGACCAACTGACCCTCGTTGCCCAAAAAAGTCACCCAGAAGCTGTCATCCAGATCCTGGCCCACCGGCAGGGCGGCCATGGCCTCCACAAAGTCGACTCTCGGGGCAGAGCAATCGCCTACGCAGTATCCCTGGTCATGGTCCGAGGGACTTGTGGGCGGCGTCGAGGGTGCAGGCTTGATGTAGAGTTCGATATAGAATGGCGTACTGACGTCCACATTGCCGCGGTTGGCAATCTTGACCCTAAACTGCACCGGCTCTCCGATTTTGGGTGTGAGTGGCTTCCAGCGGATATCCTCGATGACCAGATCTGGGTATTGCTGGCCCAGCATGGACACGACATGGGTG
>CAYVLO010000061.1:0-11629 GCA_964452125.1 uncultured Anaerolineaceae bacterium
TGCGCTCGGGCCTCTTGGGGGCCGGTGAACAGCGGGCTTTGGACGTGAATGTCTTTGGCAGTGCAGAACTGGCTGCCAACCAAAGCGAGGTTCAAGGGCTGATCGACGGGTTGTTTGCCTCCTGCGAGGTGCCGGTCGTGTGGGCAGAGGCTGGAAAAGCCCGGTCGGCTGCCTTCTATGGTCACCCCGCTGGCGACCACGAGGTGGCGCAGTGCACCCAGTGCACCTATGCCGCGGAACGCTCCTGGGCCACGCGCCGGTGGGAGGCGTTGCCGCCAGAAGAGGAACTTGCCGTCGAGGAGGTCGCTACCCCCGGCTGCAACACCATCGCCGCCTTGGCCGAGTTCTTGCACATTCCGGCGAGCAAGACTCTCAAGATGGTCTTTTGCTCGGTGGAAGGCAAGGTCACCTGCGTCGCGATCCGCGGCGACCGGACGATAGATGAGGCCAAGCTGGCCCGCGCCCTGGGAACTGATCGTTGGTACGCGAGCCTGGAGCAGGAGCTGGAGGCTGTCGGCGCTGTGGGGGGCTACGCCTCGCCCATTGGCCTGGACCGCAAGCGGGTTCGCGTGTTGGGCGATCCATCCTTGCACGTGGGTAGCAACTTTGTGAGCGGCGCCAATCGGCCCGATACCCACCTCCTCAATGTGAACGTTCCCCGCGACTTTGAACCGGACGAGTGGATAGACCTGGCCCGTGTCGAGCCGGGCGATCCTTGCCCCAATTGCGGTGGTGAACTCGAGATCCAAGCCGCCTTTTCCCTGGCGCATCACCTGGCGCCCCAGCCCTGCGCCCCTGAGATCCCGGTCTTGGACGCGGAGGGCCGCGGGCAGCCCCTTTGGTGGGCGCGCTGGTCGGTGGATCTGGGCGGGCTGTTGGCCGCTGTGGTCGAATGCCACCATGACGACCACGGCATCCTCTGGCCCATTGCTTGCAGCCCGTTCGACGTGCATCTCGTGGTGTTGGATGGGCGCAAAGAGCCCGTTGCGGCGCAGGCCGAGTCCCTCTTGCGGGATCTGTGCGACCGCGGCTTGACGGTCCTCTACGACGACCGCGACGCCAGCGCCGGCGTCAAGTTCAACGACGCCGACCTGATCGGCATCCCCTTGCGCCTGACCGTCAGCAAGCGTTCGGCTCAAGAGGGGGTCATTGAAGCCAAGTGGCGGACCCAATCGGATCGGCTGAAACTGGATCCCGAAGGGCTGGACCGCGAACTGGCCCATCTCTGTGGGGATTGAGGGGGCATTGACATCCAACGCGTTCGATCACAAAATGGAACTCTGGCTGGAGCATCAAACGGCGCCCTGGTCTCGCTTGTTGTACGGCATTTCCCATGCGTATCTGGCGCGTCATCTGAGCGGCTTGGGTTCGAACCTGAGGGTTCTGGACGCAGGAGGGGGGAACGGCCTGGATGCGATTCTGCTGGCACAGCAGGGTCACCGGGTCACCGTCTTGGATAGTTCGGCCGAGATGCTGGCCGAGGCCCAGCGGGGCGCCAAAGTGGCGGGTGTGGCCCACCAGATCGAGTTCTGTCATGCCCCTCTGATCGATCTGCCCCGTCTCTTCCCCGAGCAGCAGTTCGACGCCGTCCTCTGCCACAGTGTGGCCCACTATGTAAAGGACGCCGTGGCGCTGTTGATTGCTCTGGGCGCGCCCTTGCGGGAGCGAGGGTTGTTATCGCTGATCAGCATCAACCGCTATTCCGAAGCGTTTCGCGCCGCCGTGATGTGGCAGGATCTCGATGCGGCGCTTGGGATTTTGGACGCCGAAACGACCCACAGCGCCCTGTTCGACACCTCCATCGAGCTTCGAACCGCCGGCGAGTTTGTCGAATGGCTGTCGTCGATGGGCTTTAGGGTGCTGGGTCAGTATGGCATTCGCTGTGTGAACGACTATATCGCCGATAACGAGATCAAGAGCGATCCCGGCTTTTTCGCCCAGTTGATGCGCCTGGAAATCGAGCTGGGTTCCAGGTTCCCTTACTATTTGCTGGCTCGTCACTTTCAGATCGTGGCCCAGAAGGGCAATGTTCCATCCCAGAGCCTGAGGGACGATCCATGATGCCATCGTTCTTTGATCAGGTCCATAAAGTGGTCCGGCGCATCCCCCCCGGTCGTGTGGCCACCAATGGTCAGATTGCCCGCATGCTGGGCTCGCCTCGGTCGGCGCGCACGGTCGGTTGGGCGCTGCGGGCTGTGCCAGAGGGCCAGAGCATCCCCTGGCAGCGGGTGGTGAATGGTCGGGGCCAGGTCAGTTTTGCCCAGGGCACTGAGGGGGCTCTGGTCCAGCGCGTTTTGTTGGAAGGTGAAGGCATTGTCTTTGACGTCCAGGGACGCATCGATCTCGATCTGTATGGCTGGGAGGGATTGGATTTGGCCGAGCGCGATCGCCTGCTGGGCCTTTCGCCTCAGCTTTGAGCGCCCCCCTGCTTCAACTGCTCGGCGCCAGGTAGGGCAGCCCCGTCACGATTTGTCAAGTTGATAGAGATCGGGTACAATCGGGCATCGCAATTGCCTGAAAATATTGGGTTCATCGAAAGGGGATCAAACCATGTCCTCACCGACCCGCGATAGCAAGGCGTACCAGCGCATCGTCAATGCCTGGTGCATGTACGACTGGGCCAACTCGGCCTTTGCCACGACCATTCTGGCTGCCGTGCTCCCCGTCTACTATAGCCAGGTGGCAGGCGCCACGTTGCCCAGCGAGGCGGTGGCTACTGCCTATTGGAGCTTGGGCCTTAGCCTCAGCCTCCTGGTTGTGGCTGTGCTCGCGCCCATTTTGGGAACCGTCTCGGACGTGATGCGCGGCAAAAAGCGGTTCCTGGCAGGCTTTGCGGCATTGGGCATTGTCAGCACCGGGATGTTGATCCTGGTCAGCACCGGCGATTGGCTCCTGGCTTCGATTCTGTTCGTGCTGGGGCGGATCGGCTTCACTTCGGCCAACGTGTTCTACGATGCGCTGTTGCCCCATGTGGCGACGGAGGAAGACCAGGATCGGGTCTCGACCCGCGGCTATGCCATGGGGTACCTGGGTGGGGGATTGCTGTTGGCCGTCAACGTGGTCATGATCCAGTTCCTACCCGGAACCTGGGGGCCGCGTCTCTCTTTCCTGAGCGTCGCCTTGTGGTGGGCCATCTTTTCGATTCCCATTCTCACCCGGGTGGCCGAACCGCCCGCAGCCGCGGTCAGGGCGGATTTGGGCCGAAACGTGGTGGCCGTTAGCTTTGATCGCCTGCGGACGACCTTTAAGGACATTCGCCAATATCGAGAGCTGTTCAAGTTCCTGGTGGCCTTTTTGATCTACAACGACGGAATCGGCACCATCATCGGCGTGGCGGCGATCTATGGCGCCGAACTGGGGTTTGGCAGCGTAGAGCTGATCCTGGCCCTGCTTTTGGTGCAATTCGTCGGGATTCCCTTTAGCCTGATCTTTGGGCGCCTGCCCAGCGCCAAGGAAAAGCGGCGCCCCTTCTACCTGGCCTTTATCCTGTTCAATCTTGTGGCCTTGCCTTTGGTCGGCGCTGTGGGGGCTCGAGTGTTGCCCGATGAGGTCGTGGGCTCGCCGCTGCCTGCCTATGAAAGCACCGCGACGGCCGTGGGCCAGGGCACCTATGGGGCTGACGATCCCTCTGTACAATATTCGGGCGCCTGGGAGCGGGTGTTGATTCCGGCCGACGAGCTGGGCGAGGACCTGGACGCCAACTATTACCAGACTGACGTAGCCGATGCGCGATATACCTTGGCCTTCAACGGCCAGCGGATCAAGGTGTTCTACAGCCTGGGGCCGGATCGCGGCATTTGGACGGCAGAATTGGATGGCGAGCCCTATCTGGACGAAGATTCGGGCCGGCCCCTCACTCGGGATGGATATAACGCCACGGTACGCCATGGCGCTACGTACACCTTTCAGGCCGAGGAGCCGGGCGAGCATGTGCTGACACTGATCAACCAGGGCGAGCGCCATCCCAGTAGCCGGGGAACGGTTTTGATGGTAGCCAAGGCCGAGATCCTGCCCCCCGTGCGCCAGAGCCAGCTCCCCTTGATCATCGGCATGATTCTCGCCCTCGAAGCGTTGGGGCTGGGGTTCGCCTGGCTTTTGGGCCGTCCCCTCTTTGCCGGACTGGCCGAGAAGTTGAATACCAAGCGCAGTGTCATCCTGGCGCTGGTGGTCTATTCTGTCATTGCCGTCTGGGGATTTTTCATCGACTCGGTGATCGAGTTCTGGTTCCTGGCGTGGATGGTGGCGGTCGTCCAGGGTGGCAGCCAGGCCCTGAGCCGCAGCCTGTACTCCAGCATGTCGCCGGCAGCGAAGAGCGGTGAGTTCTTTGGGCTGTACGGCATCATGGAAAAGTTCTCGGCCATCATTGGCCCTGCGCTCTTTGCTGCTGCTGTAGCCCTCACCGGTAGCAGTCGGCCGGCGGTGTTGAGTCTGATTGTCTTCTTTGTGGTAGGCATCTACCTTTTGACGCGGGTCAATGTGGAGGAAGGCCGGCGCGTGGCGCGAGAGGAGGATGCCCGGTCGGGCCTGACGCGCGTTTGATGCATAGGGTCACCAGGCAAACGTCGATGATCGATGCCGTGGTTTGGGATGAAATCCAAAAGGGATTTGCCCTGTTCCTCGATGGCATCCATGGCCGAACCCACTGGGAGCGCGTTCGGGACAATGGCCTGCGCCTGGCCGAGCAGACCGGGGCCGACCCTCGTCTGGTGGAGCTGTTCGCGTTCCTGCACGATTCCAAACGGCTCAGCGATGGGCGAGATCCCGATCACGGTCGGCGCGCCGCCGAGTTCGTGCGGTCTAGGCAGGGCGCGCTCTCCCTTTCCAGTCCCGAGGTCGATCTCCTGAGTTACGCCTGCGCCTACCACAGCGACGGCCTGACCGAGGCCGATGTTACCGTGCAGACCTGCTGGGATGCGGATCGCTTGGATCTGGGGCGGGTGGGCATCCGGCCCAACGTCCGTTACCTTTGCACCGCGGCTGCTCAAGACCCCGAATTGATCGCCTGGGCCTATCGCCGCAGCCAGGGATTCGGCCCGTAATCCGACCAGGGAGACGCACGGGATGCGCCGCCCGTTCCTTTTGGAGTGCGGCGCCTTGGCGCCGCAGAGGAAGCACAAGCAAGCGCCTTGGCGATTCGTGCCAGGCGCGCACCCCAAGGTTAGTTTGATCAATCAGGTATCATCATCGCATGGATACTGCAAATGCGTTTGCCCTGCAGGCGAGCCAAAGCCCATGTTGACAGGATGAGCCTCATGCAGTATAATGGCCAGCACGGCAACGGGATCGGACGTTGCCGATGGGGAAAGGAACGTGGTACACGTGCAAGGCCAGACCCGAATGAGAGCGAATAGTCACAGCAAGCCTCCCATGTCCCAGAGCGTGGGCCAGATCGGCCTGCCTGTCGCCTATTATTATTCGGTTTCAGTTTGCCATGGGCCCGGAGGCTGGGCGGAGCATGGTGCTGGCAATACGTGAGTGACCGCAGATTGCTGCGAGCGACAAGAAATCAACCCCCGGCCTGAACGGCGGGGGTTTTCTTTTGCCCGCATGTGACCCCGAGAGTAGTGCGGTTTGCAAAAGGGTCCAGTCATGTTATACTGGGGCGCGCCCCAGAAAGAGGCAGGAGGTTGAGGAGATGAAGGAAAACGTATTCGATGTATTGATGGAACGGGGGTTTATCGAGCAGGTGTCGGATGCCGATGGGGTGCGGGCTGCCGTAGAGCAACCGATCACCTGTTACGTCGGCTTTGACCCCAGCGCCTCGAGCTTTCACGTGGGCAATCTGGTGCCGATCATGGCCCTGGCGCACATGCAGCGGTTGGGACACCGGCCCATTGCCATTGTCGGAGGGGGGACGGGTATGGTTGGCGACCCCAGCGGCAAGACCGAAATGCGCCAGCTCTTGACGGTGGACAAGATCGACGCCAACCTGCAAAGGCTCAAAGTACAGATGGGGCGCCTCCTCGATTTTTCCGGGGGACGGGCTTTGATGCTCAACAATGGCGACTGGCTGCGCAAGCTCAACTATCTGGAGTTCCTCCGCGACATCGGGCGGCACTTTAGCGTGAATCGAATGTTGGCCGCCGAAGCCTACCGCACCCGGTACGACAGCGAGGGCGGCTTGAACTTTTTAGAGTTCAACTATATGCTGCTCCAGGCCTACGATTTCCTGCATCTCTATCGCGAGCATGGCTGCATCCTGCAGATGGGTGGCAACGATCAGTGGGGCAACATCCTGGCGGGCGCCGACCTGATCCGCCGGGTGGACGGGGGGCAAGCCTATGCGGCTACCTTCCATCTGGTGACCACCAACTCCGGTGCCAAAATGGGCAAAACGGCCGCCGGGGCCGTGTGGCTCGATCCCGAACTCGTGTCGCCCTACGAATACTACCAGTACTGGATCAACACCGAGGACGCCGACGTGGAGCGGTTCCTGGCGCTCTTTACGTTCCTGCCGATGGAGCAGGTGCGCCGGCTCGGGCGGCTGACCGACGCCGATATCCGGCAGGCCAAGGAAGTGCTGGCTTTTGAGGCGACGAGTATCTTGCACGGCGAGCAGGCCGCCCAGGAAGCCCGAGACGCTTCACGGGCGCTGTTTGGCCAGGGGGCAGCCAGCGACGCGCTGCCGACGACCGAGATGGAGCCCGAGGTCTTGGCTGCAGGTATCGCCGCGCCGGATCTGTTTCACCAGGTGGGGCTGTGCCAATCGCGCAGCGAAGCCCGGCGCCTGATCCAGCAAGGGGGCGCCTACATCAACGACGCCGTGGTGGAAAGCGTCGACGCCCTGATCACGGTCGCCGATCTGGTCGATGGCGGCATTCTGATGCGCGCCGGGAAAAAACGGTACCATCGAGTGGTGCCCAAATCCTGACACCAGGATGGGCATAAGATAAGGGTCTGAGGGAGACAACTCCCCCAGACCCTTTTTTCCAACACACCCAAGCGGGTTCGGGTCCGGGCGCTAGCCCATTCCCTCCTGGACGTCCTTTTTGCTCTGCATGATGGCCCAGACCACCAGCCCAAACAGGGCGATGCCGGCAATCCACAGGCCGATGGACCCCTGGCTCTGAATGATGAGCGGGGCGGCGAGCAGACTGACCAGGTTCACCACTTTGATCATGGGGTTGAGCGCCGGGCCTGCCGTATCCTTGAGCGGGTCGCCGACGGTATCGCCTTCGACGCCAGCTTTGTGGGCAGGGGAGCCCTTGCCGCCAAAGTGGCCGTCCTCGATGTACTTTTTGGCGTTATCCAATGCCCCACCGGCGATGGCCATAGAGACGGCCAGGAGCTGACCGGTCAGGATGACGCCAGCCAGAAAGGCGCCCAGGGCCTTGACGCCGAACACGATGCCCACCAACAGGGGCACGCCCACCGACAGCGCCACCAGGCTGACCAGTTCCTTTTGGGCGGCTGCGGTGGTGATGCTCACCACCTTGCCATAGTCGGGAGTCTTGGTGCCTTCGATCACGCCGGGGACCTTGAACTGGCGGCGCACTTCCTGGACAACCATATTGGCGCCGCGGGCCACCGCGCGCAGCGAGTAGGCCGAAAAGAGGAACGGCAGCGCGCCACCCAGCAGGAAGCCAATGGTGCCGTCCAGTGTGGATACCGGAATTCCTCTTTCCAGTAGTTCGCCAATGGGTACACCTGGATAGCTCAGGGTGAGAGCGTCGGCGACAAAGGAGAAAAAGAGCGCTGTCGCCGCGATCACGGCCGAAGCGATGGCGATCTGCTTGGTGATGGCCTTGGTGGTGTTGCCCACCGCATCGAGCTCAGACAAGAGCTGCCAGGCTTTTTCACCGACGTGGGCCATTTCGCCGATGCCATTGGCATTGTCGGCGATGGGACCGTAGGCATCCATGGCCACGTTGTTGCCGGTGTGCGACAGCATGCCAATGCCCACCATGGCCACACCGTAGAGCATATAGATCAAACCTTCCTCGTGAAAGATGACGAGGCTGGAGCCCAGAGCCACGACGATGGCCAGCAGACTCCAGACGCTGGCTTCCATGCCCAGCGCCAGGCCCGACAGGACCGTGGTCGCCGTGCCGGTTTGGGTGGATTCGGCGATTTCCTGCACCGCCTTGCGCTTGGTCGACGTAAAGAGGGAGGTCAGCGGGTTAAAGATCACGGCCAACCCCACGCCGATGGCGTTCAATGTGGCCAGTTGCCACTCGTTGGCATACAGGAGGGCAAAGATAAAGGCAAAGACCACGGTGTTGATCGACGAGACCTCGTACGATCGGAACATGGCTCCCTCGGCGTCGTGGGCCCGCAGGAACTTGATGGGGAATTTCTCCCAGATGGGCACGGTAAAGGTTCCCATGATCGACGAGATGACGCCGATGGCGCGCACAATAAGGGGATAGACAATCCAGAACGTGTTGCCGGTTTGGTGCATCAGCACCAGGCCCAGGATCAGGGTAGAGACGATGGTGACTTCGTAGCTCTCGAAAATATCGGCAGCCATGCCAGCGCAGTCGCCCACATTGTCGCCCACCAAGTCGGCGATGACGGCTGCATTGCGGGGATCGTCCTCGGGGAGTCCCTGCTCGACCTTGCCCACCAGATCGGCTCCGACGTCGGCGGCCTTGGTATAGATGCCGCCGCCAATGCGCATAAAGAGGGCGACCAAGGTGCCGCCGAATCCAAAGCCCAGCAAAGCGTCGGGGGCTGCCTTGCCAAAGATCATAAAGATCATGGTGCCGCCCAGCAAGCCCAGGCCGTCGGTGAGCATGCCGGTGAACGTGCCAGCCCGGTAAGCAACCGTCAGAGCGCCGTTATAGTTCTCGCGCACGGCCTCGGCTGCTACACGGATGTTGCCTTCGATGGCCACCCGCATACCCAATTGGCCCACCAGGATGGAAAAACTTGCCCCCATCACAAAGGCCAGGCTCCGGCCAATGCCCATCCATAGTTGGGCGGCCTGCAGATCGCCCTTGAACAGGTTCAGGGCTTCCTCGCTGGGCTGGACCACGTAGACGCTAAAGAACAGGACGATGGCCAGCAGGCCCAGAATCGGCAACATGCTGCGCAGTTGCTTCTGCAAATAGGCGTTGGCGCCGGTCTTGATGGCCTGCCAGACCTTTTGCATGGCTTCACTGCCCTTGTCCCGTCGAAGCGTGTCACGCCACAGCCAGTAGGCATAGACCAGGCTGATGAACGCTACGGCGATGACGCCCCAGAGCATTCCTTGCTCTAATCCAATGAGTTCCGACATTCCCTCGTTCCTCCTTGAAAAAGGTTGGTGATGATGACCTTTCGCGCCGATGCGAAAACAACCCAAAGGGCTTTTCGTGTGGTGTTGCCATGGACATGGGCGAATTACGGCGCCAATGACACAAACGCGGCTATTTTACAGGAGATGGCAGGAAATGTCAAGCTCGCGAGAAGAAACCTGTTGTTCCCCAAATCCAGAAAACTGGGGGGTTTACTTTTGAGACGAATATGGTATAATGAATCAAGTTACTTTGCCTCTTAGAGGGCGGATGTGAACACTCCGATTGTGAAGGCACGTGGATGAGCCAGGTATATAGCCGGTTCAGCCACGGGAATCAAGCCGACCATGGTGGATCGGCGGCGTCCGATTCTCCGGTAACTTCCAAGGCCGCCGTACTGCGCCCCCACGTGAGTTGTCTCCCTCAAAGCGACGGGCCGGTTGTGGCGTGGGCGTTCGGTGCCCAGTTTGTCATGTTGCCGTCGCCAGATATCGGGAGGTGCATCAGCCAGGCCCACAGGGCAGGTTGCCATAAGCAGAGACAGGGCCACTGTAACAATCGTTACAGATGATTGCGGGTGCCTGGCATACAATGCCTCAGTCCGCCTGTTTTCAGAGGGATAGTGAGGTTCCCCTGTCCTGGTAGAAGACCCAACGAGCATCCTTGGCCCCCATGGCCTTGGAAAGGCCCGGTAATTCAAGCCTAACTGAACGGAAAGATCGAGTCCAGATGACAGAAGTCGAGTTGTTAAACAAGGAACAAACCAACCACGCCGGGGATGCGGACACCGATTTGTCGCCCATCGACCGGCTGATTGGTCTTGGCGATATGCGGGGATATGTGACCTATGATGATGTCATGGAGGTCATCCCTGATGCTGAACTGAACATCGAGCAATTGGAGGACGCGTTGGCCGCCTTGATCGAGCGCGGGATTGAGATCAGTGACTCGGAAATCGAAGCCCCTGATGTGGAAGAAGAGATCAAAAAGGAAAAAGTCGCTGAAGAAGCTGTACAGGAGGATCTCGATTTGTCAGCCATCGACGTGGATGATTCGATTAGTCTCTATCTAAAAGAGATTGGGCGCATTCCTTTGTTAACGGCCGAGCAAGAGGTGTCGCTGGCCAAACGCATGGAGGCCGGGCGCAATGCCCGCAGGCGTGTGAGCCAGGACCGGCGCCTGAGTCGAGAAGATCGAGAAAAGCTCAAATGGCTCATCCGAGATGGCAAAGCGGCCAAAGAGCACCTGATCAAGGCCAACTCGCGGCTGGTGGTCAGCGTGGCCAAAAAGTATGTGGGGCGGGGTGTACCGTTCCTCGATCTTATCCAAGAGGGCAATATCGGCCTGATCCGCGCCGTCAAAAAGTTCGACTATCGGCGGGGATACAAGTTCTCCACCTATGCCACGTGGTGGATTCGCCAGGCCGTCACGCGGGCCATTGCCGATCAGGGCCGGACCATCCGCGTGCCGGTGCACATGTACGAGCAGATCAACCGCCTTGCCCGGGTGTCGCGCCAACTGGTTCAGGAACTGGGCCGCGATCCGACGGTGGAAGAGATTGCCGAGGAACTGGGCGTGAGCCCCAAAAAGGTGGAGCGGATCATCAAAGTCTCGCAGCGCCCGCTCTCCCTCGAAATGCCTGTGGGGGAAGAGGACGACAGCTTTTTGGGAGATTTCATTGAGGACAGCGATGCGCCCTCTCCCACCGATCAGGCGTCGCAGCAGTTGCTCAGGGAGCAGATTGACGACATCTTTGCCTCGTTGACGCCGCGCGAGGTGCGAATTTTGCAGCTTCGTTTTGGGTTGGTGGATGGCTATAGCTATACCCTGGAAGAGGTGGGCAAAAAGTTTGGCGTGACCCGCGAGCGCATTCGGCAGATCGAAGCCCAGGCCCTGGGGCGGCTTCGACATCCAAGCCGCAGCCGCAAGTTGCGCGACTTTTTGTCCTAGCAGCCTGTCGGAGAGAAAACCACCGAGGCAAAACACCGTCTGTTCTGTCATTCTGAGGCCCCGAAGGGGCCGAAGAATCTCGCTTGTTGGCTGTCAAATGCGATCTAATGGCGAGATTCTTCGTCGCTCCGGCGGCTTCGCCGCCTCCGCTCCTCAGAATGACAGCCCTCTCCGACAGGCTGCTAGCGTCGGCCAATATTTTGCTTTCAAGGCGCCCCCAGTCGGGGCGCTTTTTTAGGGTGTATTCCAGATTTCTGGATTACATAACACGAATCAAAGCTCCTCAACGCCCAAAGCTTGTCTGACACCATCTCGAGGGTGACGCAAAAGCTCAACGGCAGACGCCGTAGCTTTTTGGAGTGCGCGCCTGGCGCGAAGCGCCAGGACGCTTGCTTGCGCGGATTTTTGCGGCAGCAAGCGTCCTGCCAAGGCAGGCACGCACTCCAGAGGATGGCTACTCA
>CAYVLO010000062.1:0-11545 GCA_964452125.1 uncultured Anaerolineaceae bacterium
CGCGGTTCGCCATTCGCGAGGGTGGGCGGACGGTTGGCTCGGGTGTCATCACCCAAGTTCTGGAATAGGTAAAATGGCAAAGAAAGCGATTCGGTTGGTTATGACGCTGGCCTGCACCGAGTGCAGTGAGCGCAATTATACATCGGAAAAGAACCGGCGCAACGATCAGGGCCGTATGGAACTGAAAAAGTACTGCCCGCGCTGTCGGACACATACGTTGCATCGGGAGACGAAATAGGAGCCGCTTGCCGATGGCCGGTCACCCGGCCATCGGCATACACAGGCCAGTAGCTCAATTGGCAGAGCGACGGTCTCCAAAACCGTAGGTTGCGGGTTCGATTCCTGCCTGGCCTGCCTGGATGAGAGGACACCGTCTCACGGCGAGAACGATGGGACGGTGTCTTCAAGTGTAAGAACGAGAGACAAAGGAGATGGGAGTCTGTGGCCAAGTCGGTGGTTGCTAAAGAGCCAAAAGAGAATGCCATCGTCCGTTATTTCCGAGATACCTGGGTCGAGCTGAAAAAGGTTTCCTGGCTAAGTCGAAGCGAGGCAACCCGCCTGACGTTGGTCGTCATCGTGGTGGCTGCGTTCATGTCCGTGGTGTTGAGCCTGATGGACTGGGTATTCTCGTCAATCCTGGGACTGTTACTGTAGGTAGTGTGCTGAGCATGAAAAAGGATCGCATAGAGACAGCCGAAGTAGACAGTGGGGATAACCAGAATATCCCTGGGGAGCAGGACGCTCCGCAGGTCGCTGAAGAGCTGGTGTCGCCAGAAGAGCGCGCTCGGCAGCTTTTTGCGTCCTATCTCGAGTCGGGAGAGGACGAGCCCACGCCTGTGGCTGACGAACCCCAAGATCTCGAGCAAGATCAGTTCTCACCAGGTGGCATTTTTGATCTGTCGATGTTGCTGGGTGAAGAGGAAGAGGATCAGCCTGGCGACGTTGACGAAGAGGATGAGGAGCGCAAAGAGGGGCGAAACTGGTACGTCGTTCATAGCTACTCGGGTTATGAGAATAAGGTCAAAAAGAATTTGGAGCACCGGATCGAATCCCTTGGCATGCAGCACAAGATTTTCGAAGTGGTGGTGCCCACCGAAGAAGAGATCGAGCTCAAGGATGGCCAGCGACGGACGGTGGAGCGCCGGATCTTTCCGGGCTACATCCTCGTGGATATGATCATGGATGAGGATTCCTGGTATGTGGTGCGCAATACTCCGGGAGTCACCGGGTTTGTGGGCTCGATTCGCAAGCCGACCCCGCTGCGCAGCCGTGATGTGGACAGGATTCTCAAACGGATGCGGGCCGAGACGCCCAAGGTCAAGGTCAGTTTCCGGTATGGGGAAAAGGTTCGGATCTGCGATGGCCCCTTTGAGGACTTTGTGGGGGCGGTGGACGCGATCTATGCCGACAAAGGCAAGGTCCGGATCCTGGTCTCGTTCTTTGGGCGAGAGACGCCGGTGGAGCTGGACTTTTTGCAGGTGGAAAAGATATAACCCGGTTCGGAATGGGGGAGTTGAATGGGTAAAAAGGTAAAAGCAATCGTAAAACTGGCAATCGAAGCGGGCAAAGCCACCCCGGCGCCGCCGGTGGGCCCGGCTTTGGGACAGCATAGCATCAACATCATGGCCTTTTGCAAGGAATACAATGCGCGTACGGCTCACCTGGCGGGCAGTGTCATCCCGGCCGAGATCACAGTGTTTCAGGACAACTCGTTCCGCTTTGTTCTCAAAACGCCGCCGGCCACCGACCTGCTGAAAAAGGCAGCGGGCATTCCCAAGGGGGGCCAAGATGTGTCGGTAGCCAATGCCGGAACGGTCAACCGGAAACAGGTGCGCGAAATTGCCGAGCAAAAGATGCAAGATCTGAACGCCTACGATGTAGAGTCGGCCATGCGGATGGTCGAAGGCACCGCCCGCAGTATGGGCATCAAGGTCGTCGACTAATCACAATGGGCCCCGCCGCAGGGCGAGTCCAGCGTGGGAGGGGTTCACACCCCATCAAAACCACAGAGGTGTAACATGCCAAAACGAGGAAAAAAGTATCAGGAAGCCGCCAAGCTGTTTGATCGGGCCGCCGTATATTCGCCCCAGGAAGCCCTGGGGCTGGTGAAACAGACCAGCACGGCCAACTTTGATGCGACGGTGGAACTCCACCTGCGCACAGGACTGGATCCCCGCCATGCGGAACAGCAGGTGCGAGGGGTCGTGTTGTTGCCCAAAGGTACCGGCAAGCAGGTGCGGATTTTGGTGTTTGCCGAGGGCGAACCGGCCAAGTGGGCCATGGATGCCGGCGCCGATTACGTGGGTAGCGACGAGCTGATCGATCAGATTCAGAAGGGATGGCTGGATTTCGACGTGGCCATCGCCACCATGCCGATGATGCGCAAGGTGGGGCGCCTGGGCCGTGTGCTGGGCCCCCGCGGGCTGATGCCCAGCCCCAAGGCTGGCACCATTGTCGCCGATGAAGACCTGGCCACGGTCATCAAGGAAACACGGCAAGGGCGGGTCGAATACCGTGTGGACAAGACGGCCAACATGCACGTGACCATCGGCAAGGTGAGCTTTGCTACCGAGGATCTCGTAGAGAACATGGCCGCGGTGATGGAGGCGATTGTTCGCGCCCGCCCGGCTGCCCTCAAGGGAACCTACATTCGCAAGGTCACTGCCACGTCGACCATGGGGCCTGGGGTGCGCGTGGACCCAGTAGCGGCTTCGGCCATGAAGGTGCTATAAGCCGTCGTCTTTTCGTTTCAACAACTGAATCTGCCCGAGACAGCAGGTGCGCCTAGGCGCTCAAACCCAACGGCCTGCCGAGGCAAAGCCAGGAACCCCCGCTTTTGCAGGGAACAGCCTTTGCGTCGGTGTGTTGGGTGGCCGAGCAAAGGCTTTTTTGTTCAAGTGTACGGTTGTTATACGTAGGTGAGGAGGTGAGGTAGATTGGCTATTAGCAGAGAGAAAAAGGAGCAGATAGTTGCCGGCTATGTCGAGCTTTTGTCCAAGAGCCAGGCAATCGTTTTCACCGACTTCCGGGGGCTAACCGTTTCGTCCGTTACCCAGTTGCGCAACGATCTGCGCCAGATCGGAGGCGTGTTCCAGATTGTCAAGAACACGCTGTTTGAACGAGCGCTCATCGAGGCGGGGATTCCGGTTCCGGCTGAGCAACTCAAGGGAGCGGTCGCGGTTGGATACTGCCTGGAAGAGGCACCGCCCGTCGCCAAAAAGCTGATGGATTTTGTCCGCGAAAGCGGCGATCGCCTGGCGATCAAGGGCGCCATCGTGGGCGATTCGTATCTGGATGCCGACGGTGTCAAGGGATTGGCCGAGTTGCCGCCGCGCGAAGTCTTGCTGGCCCAGTTGCTGGGCACCGTCCAGGGGCCGGCCAGCAGCCTGGTGAGCACCATTGTGGCTCCCATGCGCGATCTGGTGCAGGTGTTGCACGCCCGCTCAGAGCAGGGCAACCAAGAGGCAGCTTGAGCGCTGCCGCCATGCACGTTGAGAATTTGAACGGAAAACAAAGGAGAAACCTATCCCATGTCTGAAAAATTGGAAAAACTGGTTGAAGCGCTAAACGAACTGAGCCTGATGGAAGCGGCAGAGCTTTCCAAGATGCTTCAGGAAAAGTGGGGCGTTTCGGCAGCGGCGCCGGTGGCCATGGCCGGCGTGCCCGTAGCCGGTGGGGCGGCCGCTGTGGAAGAAGAGGTCGAGGAAAAGACCGAATTCGACGTGACCTTGAAGGAAGTGGGTCCCAAAAAGATCCAGGTCATCAAGGCCGTCCGCACCTTCCGCAGCGACCTGGGCCTGAAGGAAGCCAAGGAGCTGGTGGACAGCGCCCCGGTCAAGGTTCTGGAAGGCGTGCCCAAGGATCAGGCCGAATCGGCAGCCAACGCTCTCAAGGAGCAGGACGCGGTCGTCGAGATCTCGTAACTCGCGCCCGCGCGACAGCAAAAAAGCCATCCCCTATCGGGATGGCTTTTTCGTGGTGTGCCAGGCATGGGCGCGTGCACCATCGATCAAGCACCCTCCCCGGTCAAGAGTCCGCAATTTTTTCGAGGCGCACGGCCGCCGCCTTGTACTCTGGGATCTTGGCAATCGGGTCTACGGCGGGATTGGTGAGCAGGTTGGCCGCAGCCTCGACAAAATGGAAGGGGACAAAGACCGTACCCGGTGGCACTCGGCGGGTGATCCAGGCCCGAGTCTGGATCTCGCCCCGGCGGCTCACCACGCGCACCTCTTCCGATTTGGCCAACCCTAGCCGTTCGGCGTCTGTGGGGCTGACCTCCACGTACCCTGTGGGCACCTCTTGGTGGAGCTTTTCAGATCGGCGGGTCATGCTGCCGGTATGATAATGGAACATGATGCGCCCGGTGGTCAAGATCAGGGGATATTCGGCATCGGGCAGCTCGTCGGGTTCCTGGAATTGGATGGCTTTCAAGTGCCCCATGCCCCGGCTGAATTGACCTTTGTGCAGGTAGGGCGTGCCGGGATGATCGGCGCTGGGTACGGGCCATTGTAGGAACCCCAACTGCTCCAGTCGCTCGTAGCTCACGCCGCCATAGCTGGGGGTGAGGGCTGCGATCTCGTCCAAGATCTCGCCGGGCGAGCGGTAGGTCCAGCCAGAGTAGGGCGCGTCGCCTGGGGCGCCGTTCAGCTTTTCCGCAAGCTGGCTGATAATCAACCAGTCGGGGCGGGAATCGCCCAAGGGCGCCACGGCCTGCCGGATCTTTTGAATGCGCCGGTCGGTTCCGGTAAAGGTGCCGTCTTTTTCCACAAAGGTGGTACCCGGCAAGACCACATCGGCCAGTTGGGCCGTCTCGGTGGGAAAGATATCTTGCACGACCAGGAATTCGCACTGGCTCAGAGCCTCGCGCACGTGATTCAAGTCGGGATCGGAGAGCATGGGGTTTTCGCCCAGGATATAGAGGGCCCGAAGTTCGCCGTGGAGGGCCTTGTCCAGCATCTCGGTGACCGTCAGGCCGACCTTTGTCGAAGGCGCGTGGCCCCAGGCATTCTGGAACTTTTCCTGGACGGCAGAGCTGGTCACCGCCTGGTATCCCGAATAGACGTTGGGCAGCCCCCCCATGTCGCAGGCGCCCTGGACGTTATTCTGACCGCGCAAGGGGTTGACCCCCGTGCCAGGCTTGCCCACGTTGCCCGTGAGCATGGACAGGTTGGCGCACGACATCACATTGTCGACCCCTGTCGTGTGCTGGGTGATGCCCATGGCATACAGGATGGCGCCCTTGTCGGCCTGGGCATAGATGCGGGCGGCTCTTCTGAGATCCTCGGCGGGAACGCCCGTGATCTGTTCCACCCGCTCCGGTGGGTATTCTGCGACGGCCTTAGCCAGCTCGTCAAAGCCTTCGGTGCGGGCCTCAATGAACGGCTGATCGTGGAGTCCCTCTTGGATGATGACGTGCATCAAACCGTTGAGCAAAGCCACATCGGTTCCGGACCGATGGCGCAAATGGATATCGGCCAGCCGGGCGATCTGGATGTCGCGCGGATCGGCGACGATGATCTTGGCGCCGCGCCGCTGGGCGCGCATCACCCGGGTGGCGATGAGAGGGTGAGCTTCGGTAGTATTCGAGCCGATGATCAGAAAGCAGTTGGTCTCTTCGAATTCAGGGATGCTGTTGGTCATGGCCCCACTGCCAAAGGATGTGACCAGACCGGCCACCGTGGGGCTGTGTCAGAGGCGGGCGCAGTGGTCGATGTTGTTAGTGCCGACGAGGCTGCGGGCCAGCTTCTGCAAAAGGTAATTTTCTTCGTTGGTGCACTTGGCCGAAGTCAGAAAGCCAATAGCATCGGGGCCGTCTTTGGCCTTGATCTCGTTGAGGCGACGGGCCACCAGCGTCAGCGCCTCTTCCCAGGTGGCAGGGCGCAGTTCTCCTCCCTTGCTGTCGCGGATCAGGGGGGTGGTTAGCCGGTCGGGGTGATACACAAAGTCGTGGGCGTTCCAGCCCTTGATGCACAGCTTGCCTTCGCTGATGGGATGGTCTTTGACCGGCAGCACACCCACGACTTTGCCGTCCAAAACCTGGAGATAGATCCCACAGCCGCAACCGCAATAGATACAGGTTGTCAGTACATTCTGATAGTCCACGGTTACACTCCTTGCCACAGGGTCTCGACCACCAGAGGGGGCTCGTCGTCGATGCTGCGCCCCGGCACATAGTGAAAGAGATCCTCAGCGTCTTGGCGCAGCAACTTGTACAAGACGGTCAAGGGGATGTCGGCCGGGCAGGCCTGCTCGCATTCCATGCAACCGACGCACTTGCTGACGGTGTGATAGGCCCGGACGAGGTGATAGGAGGGAAAGGGCGGTGCGAGCGTCCCGGTCTCAACCCACAGCTTGTCCTCCAGGGCGCAGACCTCGCAGAAACATTGGGGACAAGCGGTGCGGCAGGCATAGCACTTGATACAACGGGCGTATTGCTTTTTCCAAAACTCGGCCCGTTCTTCGCGCGAGAGCTGGGCGTGTTCGGTCACCAGCGGGTCAACGATGCCCTCCACCTTTTCGCCCACATCGATGCGGCTGGGGTAGGGCCAGGAGCAGCGGCATTGATCCCGCTCCTCGGCCGTACAGGCCAGCCCGATCAGGGTGATGCGATCCAAGTTTACCTGATTGCGCTTGGCCAGCTCGATCAGCCCCCGCTCTTCGCATCCGCGGGCGACCATTCCCAGGTGCACGGGCTTTTCTTCTTCCCCACCCGTTGGCGTGGGCGACTGATTCAGCAACATGTCCACAATCTTGGGCAGAGGGTATTTGGGCCACAGAGCCAGGTCGCTGAGGTCGTCGCCGGGCCGATAGAGGTGAGGCGCGGTGGACGGGCCATAGGTGCGCAGCGCCAACACCCCATCTACCTCTCCACTGGCCAGCAGGCGGGCGACGGCGTCCTGAAGTTGGTTCTTTCTGCTCATTGCACACCGTCCTTGAATTCCAGGGGGCCCAACTCCCGAACCTGGCGGGTAAACTCATCTACGACCTCGGCAAAGTGCCCGGCTTCGGAAGCCGACACCCAGTCTAGCCGCAGCCGCGCGGGGTCGATGCCCACGTGATCCAACAACGTCTGAAAGATGGGGAACCGCTTGGCGGTTCGATGATTGCCACTAACATAGTGGCAGTCGCCCAGGTGTCAACCCATGACCATGACGCCGTCGGCGCCTTCGCGAAAGGTGCGAATCACCAATTCCGGCGAGACGCGGCCCGAGCACATGACCCGAATGATGCGGAGATTGGATGGATATCGCAGCCGCGAGGTGCCAGCGGCATCCGCACCGGCATAGCTGCACCAATTGCACAAAAAGCCAACGATGCGGGGTTCAAAGGTTTCTGTTGTGGCTGGCATTCGGTTTTTTCCCTCCCATTGAACTTGGCCTGCCTCTGGATCTAGGCGAACACCTGTATCGGTTCGCGCTCGAAAATGCCCTCGATCTGCGCCACCAGTTCCTGATCCGTAAAGTGATGCCCGGTAATCGCCTTGGCCAGGCAGGCGCCCACGCAGGTGCCGCAGCCTTTGCACAAGGCCACATTCACCCGCGCCTTGCCTTCCACGCGTTCGATGGCGTTGTAGGGGCAGGCCAGGATACATTCCCCACACCCGGAGCACCGAGCAGGGTCCACTTCGGCAACCGTCGGATCGATGTCGATCTCGCCTTTGGCAAGCAGACCGATGACCTTGGAGGCGGCGGCGCTGGCTTGCGAGACGGTATCGGGAATGTCCTTGGGGCTCTGGCAGCAGCCGGCCAAAAAGACGCCGGCTGTCGTCGTGTCGACAGGTTTGAGCTTGGGGTGTGCTTCGGCAAAGAACCCGTCCTTGTCGGTGGTCACCCCAAAGAGCTTGCCGATCTCTTTGGAACCTGTGGCCGGGACGACAGCCGTGAGCAAGACCACCATATCGGCCGACACTTCGACATATCGATCCAATAGGGTGTCTTCGGCGCGAACCAACAACTTGCCGCCCCCGGCGGGATCGGGCAGGACTTCGGCCACTTTGCCGCGGACGAAATAGATCCCTTCCTTCTGCATCCGCTTGTAGAACTCTTCATAGTTCTTGCCCGCGGTTCTCATGTCGATGTAAAATTGATGGACCTGGCCCCCGGTTCGTTCGTGGGCCAGATGGGCCTGCTTGAGCCCGTACATGCAGCAGATGCGGGAGCAGTATTCGTGGGCGGTATCGTCGCGGCTGGCGATGCAGTGCAAGAAGGCGATCGATTCGGGGGTGCGGCCGTCGTAGGTGACCACACGCCCACCCGTCGGGCCTGCGGCGCTGGTCAATCGCTCGAATTGCAGCCCATCGATGACATTGTCGTAGAGGCCATAGCCGTACCGGGCCAAGGTCGGATGTTGGGTCAGATCGAATCCGGTGGCCAGGACCACGGAGCCAACCTTGAGGTCAACGAACTCTTCCTTTTGGTTCAAGTCGATGGCGTTGGCCTCGCAGGCGGCGACGCACTTTTGGGCGCATTTTCCGCGGGTGAGCAACAGGCAGGCGTTGGGGTCGATGACGGCCTTCATGGGAACTGCCTGGGCAAAGGGAATATACGCCGCGCTGCGCAAGCCCATCCCCACTTCGTATTCGCTGGGGACTCGGTCCTGCCAGACGCAGGCCAGGGTGCAGGCGCCGCAGCCCGTGCATTTTTCCATGTCCACGTACCGGGGTTTCTTTTTGACCCGGACGTCAAAGTTGCCCACATAGCCGTGAACGTCCACCACTTCGCTGTAGCTCAGCAGTTCGATGTTGGGATGCCGACCGGCATCCATCATTTTGGGGCCGAGAATTCAGGTGGCGCAGTCCAGTGTGGGAAAGGTCTTGTCCAGTTGGGCCATCCGGCCGCCGATGCTGGGTTCCCGTTCCACCAGATATACCTTGTAACCAGCGTCGGCGATATCCAGGGCCGCCTGGATGCCAGCGATGCCTGCTCCCACCACCATGGCCGACTTTTCGACCGGCGATTTGCGGGCGTAGAGAGCCTGGTGCAAACGCACCCGTTCCACAGCGCCGGCCACCAGATCCATGGCCTTTTTCGTCGCGTCGTCGCCGGGGGCATGCACCCAGGCTACCTGCTCGCGGATGTTGGCCATCTCCAGGTAGTAGGGGTTCAGCCCCGCGCTTTCCAGCGTGCGGCGAAAGGTCGGCTCGTGCATCCGCGGCGTGCAGGAGGCAATGACCACCCGCTCCAGGTTTTGTTCCTGGATATCCTGGCGGATGGTGGCCTGCCCGGGATCGGAGCAGGTATACTTGTTCACGCGAGCCAGAACGACTCCATCGAGTTTGGTGGCGAAACTGGCCACCGCCTCGGTGTCGACGGTGGCGGCAATGTTGGAGCCACACTGACAGATATACACCCCGATTCTGGGTTCACTCATACTCTCACCTCGATTCATTCTTTGGCGGCGGACCTGAGAGATCCGAGGAGGGCGCCGTGCCCCATTGGTAGAGCTTGGGGGCTTTGGGCTTGGGTGCGGGCGCGGATTCGGCCGGTTCCTTGCCGGCCTGAGCGTTTTGCACCGACTGCCACACGAGTTCTGTGATGTCGATCGGGCGGATGCGGATGCGGGCCTTGCGCCCCCCGTCGGCGAGGGTGCGTTTGCACTGCTGGCAGGCGGAGACAATGCTCCGAGCCCCCACAGCCTCGGCCTGGCGCATCCGCCGTTGGGCTACGTCGGCAGCCACGTCGGAGGAATACATGGCAATGTCGCCGCCGCCGCCGCAGCACAGGCTGTCTGCTCCGTGTTGTGCCATCTCGCGGAAGGTCAGTCCCGGGATGCTGCTGAGCACTTGGCGAGGCGCGTCGTATATGCCGCTCTTGCGGCCCAGATCGCAGGGATCGTGATAGGTCACAAGGTCGTCGACAGGCCCCAGTTCCAGCTTTTTCTCGTCGATGAGGTGTGCCAGGAACTCGGTAGAGTGCAGGATCTCGACAGGCATGGGCCGGCCCAGGATCTCTGGGTACAAATGGCTCCAGGTGTAGTAGCAGGAGGGGCAGGTGGTGACCAGGATCCGAGCCCCCGTTTCGGCCAGGCGGGCGCAATTGTGTTCGGCTATCTCCCCAAGCCGCGATTGCAGGCCCGCACCATAGACGGGATAACCACAGCACCATTCCTCGCCGCCGAGGACGGTGTAATCCACGTCCGCTTGGCCCAAAATCTGGACAAAACTCTGGGGGATGCCATAGGTTTGGGGAAAAAGGGCGCTGACACAGCCGACGAAATACAGCACCTCGGCCTGGCGGGCGTCCAATTGGGCCGGCCGTTCGGGCAGGTTCTCACTCCAGATCAGGCGCGTGTCGTTTGGTTCGTTGGCGATGTTGTGTTGCGCCTCGACGGCGTTCAGTACGGCGCTCAGGCCGTCTTGAAGCGGGCCTACCTCGCCTTGGCTGTACAGCTCGCGCAACTGGCGCATCGATTCTGAAATCGGGATTTCGCGCGGGCAGCGCACCGTGCAACTATAGCAGGCTGTGCACATCCAAAACGTATTTGACTTCCAGACCTCATCGTGCATCCCGAGTTCGACCAGGCGCCACAAGGCCCGGGGGGAGTAATCCATCGCCTGGGCCGTGGGACAGGTGGCCGAACAGGTGCCGCACTGGTAACAGGGCGCGATAGCTTCCTCTAGGGCAAAGCCCGATACCCCCAGGGCGGTCGTCATTGCCGGAGGTTTTCCCTCCAGTCGGATTGCGGGTTGTCGAGTCATGGTGCTCTCTCCTTCCTTGGAAATCGCTCACATGTCGCTCGGGATAAACACAGACACCTATCAGGTGAGGCTGCTTGAGTTCGAGTCAGGTCAAGATCTCCCTAGTAGTCTGTCGGAGAGAAAACCACCGAGGCAAAACGCCGTCTGTTTTGTCATTCTGAGGCCCCGAAGGGGCCGAAGAATCTCGCTTTTCGGCTGTCAAATGGGATCTAATGGCGAGATTCTTCGTCGCTCCGGCGGCTTTGCCGCCTCCGTTCCTCAGAATGACAACCCTCTCCGACAGGCTGCTAGCCCCAGGTGACAGGTGTAGTGAAGTACTTCTGTGTTCCGATTTGAAGGACTCCAAGCGTGTGGAGCGCTGCAGATCTGGCGGCGCTCCACACGCTGGTTGTTACTCTTGCGTGTAGCGGCGAGGCCGTGAGTTCAATTACTTTTTGGTTATGAACCGCTTGACCGTACTCAGCAGATGATCGGGCTTGACCGGTTTGCTGATCCAGGAATCGATGGGCAGGTGTACGTCGTCGGGCAACGCGTCCGCATACTGGCTGCTATCGATGCTGGAGATCATGATCACCGGGATTTGCCTCAGGGCCGGGTCCGCCGACATCGTGCGGGCGACCTGCACTCCCTCCAGGGGCGTGGTCATCATGACGTCGAGCATGACCAGGTCAGGCCGGTTTTCCTTCATGGACTGAAGCGCCTGCTCGCCGTTGGCGGCCGAGAACACCTGGTATCCCTCGCCGGTGAGAACCGTGCGGGCCACCTGTACAAAGTCGGGGTCGTCGTCCACCACCAGGACTTTGACCGGCTGTTCCTTGGGCACTTCGGCGACCTTCTGGGGCCGCAGGT
>CAYVLO010000063.1:0-11532 GCA_964452125.1 uncultured Anaerolineaceae bacterium
GTGTCGCTCTCCCCCAGCGGGCGCTACGGGCGGAATATGCACAAGAGATCGCCGACGACTACCCTTTCCACCCGGAGTTGCTCAACACCCTCAACCGCAAGGTCTCGACCATCCCCAACTTCCAAAAGACGCGCGGAGCGTTGCGCCTACTGGCGCTGCTCGTGCGCCAGTTGTGGGAGCAACGTCCAGCCGACACATGGTTAATCCAACCCCATCACGTAAACCTGGCTGTGCCGGCCATCGTCGAAGACCTGACCAGCCGCCTGGAGCGTCCGGCCTTCAAGCAGGTGATCGAGGCTGACATCGCCAGCCCAAAGGCAGGTTCGCCGGCCCACGCCCAGTTTCTGGACCGTGCATGGAAAGAAGCGGGGAAAGCGCCCTACACCCATCGCGTGGCTACGGCTGTGTTCCTGCACAGCCTCACCCAGGGGATCGCCAGCGGCGTGGACCCGGCCGATCTGCTGTTGGCTGTGCTGGCGCCGGGCGATGAGCCGTTGTTGGTGCACAAAGCAGCCGAACTGCTCTACGACAAGGGCTGGTTTTTCGAGTGGGACGGCCATCGTTATCGTTTCAAGACCGAGCCCTCGCTGAACAAGATCGTCACCGACGAGATGGGCATGGTGGGCCGCACCAAGGCCAAGAAGGAGCTGGACAGCCGCATCCGCCAGGTGTGGAAGAGCGGGGTCTTCAAAGCCGAGTATTTCCGCCAGGAGGCGGGCGAGGTGGACGACGACGCCGGGCTGCCCAAGCTGGTCATCCTGCACTACGACGCCGCGACGGCGACGGCCGCCGAGCCAACACCGCCGGAACTGGTGCGTAAAATCGCCGACTATGCCGGAACCCTGGAAGCCTACCGGCGCTTTCGCAACAACCTGATTTTCCTGGTGGCGGACGAAGAGCGAGTAGACGAGATGGTCCAGACGGCGCAGCGCTACCTGGCCATCGCTCGCATCACCGGCGACGCAGAACGGATGGCCGAGTTTACTGCCGAGCAGCGTACCAAACTGAAAAAGATGGGGGAAGCGGCCGAGCTCGATGTGCGCGTGGCCATCACGCGGGCCTATCGGAACCTCTATTTTCCCAGCGCCACCGCACCGCAGCGCGACAGTTATCTGTGCCACGATCTGTTGCCCGCCCAAGATCAGGGCGAGGTGCAGAAGGACCAGTCGGCAGTGGTGTTGCGGGCTTTGGGCCTGCAGAAGAAGCTGCTCACTGGCAATGACCCCACCCTGGCCGCGGCCTACGTCAAATCCCGAGCCTGGGACACAAACCAAGTTAGTATGACCACCGACGACCTGCGCCAGGCCTTCGCCCGCCGCCTGGGGCTGCCCATCCTGCTGGACCTCAACCAACTCAAGAAGACAATCCTCAATGGCGTGCGGGGCCAGGTCTGGATCTATTACGATGCTGCGGCGCAGATGGGCTACGATCACGAGTCACCGCCCCCGGCGGTGCAGGTGAGCGACGAAGCGCACCTGTATTTGCCCGAGGAGGCTGCCCGGCTGAAGCTGCCGATCAGGGGCAAAGAGGGCCTTGTCGTGGATGGCGGTGGGGGACCAGAGTTAACCTGCCCCGTCTGCGGTCAGACAGTGAGCCAATGCACCTGCGGAGACGAGTTCGAACCCACCGTCCGGCGGGAACGGTTGTTTGGAGAGGGCGTGCCTCAGCAAGCCCTGCAGCAACTGCTCGACCGCTGCCACGATCAGGGGGTCAGCCGGCTCTCCACGCTGCGCGTCGTCTTGCGTAGTGAGGATAAATCCGGGGCCCGGAACCTGCGCACGCTGGGGCTGATCGTCCCCCAACTGGGCAAGGCCAAGTTCGATATCGAGCAGTCCTACAACGCCGAATTCGACAGTGGGCAGTACATCTCCAGCAAAGTGGCGCTCAATTGGGAGCTTTACCGCCGCCTCAAGCAGGTAACCGACGCGCTGGCCGGAGAGGCGCAAAAGTTTGTCGCTACAACGACGCTGACTCTGGGCTTTCCCCAGGGCCTGGAGGTGCAGGGCGACCAGTTCCGCACCTTGCACGAAGTGATGACCACCGTCGGCCTGGACAAGATCGAGGTCCAAGGCGAACCGGTGGAGTCGAGCGGATGAAGGCGCTCAGTTTCCACCAACCCCGGGCTGAACAGATCCTGCGCGGGGAAAAGACGTTGGACATTCGCACCTGGCAGGTGAGCTATCGGGGGACACTGGCTGTCCACGCCAGCAGCCAGCGCCGCGACGACCGCTGCCGCGCTCTGGGTTTTGATCCGGAAGTCCTGGCCTACGGCGCGCTCCTCGGCACGGTAGAGGTGACCGATATAGTTGTGCTGGACAAAGCCACTTATGAGGCGTCGCGCGAGCGACATCTGCTGGACACGCCCTTTCCCGGCGAACCGTGCTATGGCTGGCAGTTGACCACTCCTGCCCGATTCGAAACCCCCATCCCTTGCCGCGGGCGGATGCGCCTGTTCACCGTCTCCCTGCCCGGTGGGGAGGGGGGCGAGCAGGCAGAACTCCGGACACACAGACCCGAACCGTGCACCCCATCAAGGATCTACCGCACCAACCCGCCGCCGGAACCCGATCCAGCGCATCCCTTTGTGCTCTATGCGATCCCCGATGGCGACGGCAGCTATCGGGTGGCCCTCTACCAATGGGTACGGCGCAACGGCCAGGCAGGAGAGCGCGCCCCTGGCGCCTTCTGGAGCATCGAGTTGGGGGGCGATCCGCTGCGGGCCGTGGCCGAGCATCTATTGACCGCGCTGCGAGCCAATGACTACAAGGCCACCGATCTGTCGCGCGCCGCTGGGGATGAAACACCTTTTTACCTGGACGAATTGACCGGCCTGCGCCTGGCCCTCATTCTGATGGCGGTCAAGCCACTGGGCCGCCACGATCGCATCGAAGCCATTGGCCTGGGGGTGCAGGCCATGAGTACCGAAGAGGCCTATTATTGGTTCAGCAAGTGTAGTGCCGGGCCGGGTGCTTCTCAGGCGCAGAAGGCATTAAGGGTGCTATTGAGCATCGAATAGACAGTTTCATGGATTTGGCTAACAGGCACAGGCAGGGTATAATCATGATCAGACGATGGTTCACGCCCTAGACTGGAGTTGTTCAAATGTTATGCTTTCCATCAACTGAGGATGTTCGTCTCCAACGCGCTCCTCTGGCCGAGGTGATTTGCCAGGTGCGGTTTCCGCCTGTCCTGAAGATTGCCAGCGAACAACCCATTGATTTCCAGGAGCGTATAAGGGGACAGTTTCCGCAGCTAGAAGTTGAGCAGGGTGTAGTTGTCCGCATGGCACCATTGGAGGGTGAGACGCCTGTGGCCAAGCCCGAGCCGCGCACCTTCCGCTTCAAATCGCCTGACGGACAGACAGTGGTTTCCCTGGCATTGAACTTTTATGCATTGTCCACGGCGGCCTACACCCATTGGGCCGACTTTAGCGATCATCTCCGATCCGTGAATCAAGCCGCCCGCGAAGTCTATAGCCTGCCCTATGCCGAACGCGTCGGGCTGCGCTATATCAACCACCTGACACTTGGGAACACCGGCTCGAGCAGCGTTGCCGAATTGTGGGACATCCTACGGCCGGAGCTCACCGTTCTACTGAGAAACGATTGTTGGGATCAGCCTCAAGAGATGGTGAGTCAGCTTTCGCTTGCGGCGGATGGGGATGAACGACTGACTTTGCGCAGCGGGTTTAGGGGCGGAGAGGAGCCCATCTTCCTACTGGATTTTGACTACTATGCGCAGGGCAACATACCGCTTGAGGATCTGGCCAAACGGTGCCAGCGCTATCACGGCGTGATCTATGATGCCTTTCACTGGTGCATCCGTGAGGAAAAACTGGCGGTATTCGGGCCTGTGCCTGTTGATGAGGGGGAGTGAGATGACCGCAGAGCTGCAGAGCATCCATGCTGATCCGGGCGTCTTTCCTTTCCCTCTGCCCGCTGATGCATTTGGGACATCCGACGGGATGAGGATGAACTTTCCTGGCTTGCTGGAGTTTGGCAGAGGATGGCCTGAAGATACAATGAAGCATCGCCTTGTTCCAGCCATGCCAACAAGGGAGCGATGGCGTCTACTCACCTTCGCCACAAGCACAGGGCCTTCTGAAGTCTCGATTTTCCCTGATGCTTTGGATGCAACCGGGGATAGCGGAGATGGCATGGGCGCTCTTGAACTGGCTGCTGAGGCAGGCGATGAAAGGGCATTTATCCAGGCAGCCAGGCAAATAGACTGGCTTGAGCGTTCGGCTGCGGATTTCAGCCGGGCCGTGCACCTTGCTCTGAAAGCCGGGGCTCACCTGCTGGCGCGCAACCTGGCAGCCGAGGGTGCCAGACTGCACCCAGAACACTCCGAGCTGCAGAAGATGGATCGCGTTTTGGCTCCGCCCCGAATAGTGTGCACCCACGTACCCCCCGATCCCTCTGTACGAGCTAATGCCGAATGGCTGCGTACCCATGCTGCGGGGCACCGGGGACGGTGGGTGGCGCTGAAGAATGGTATGCTTGTCGCCTCGGCTCCTAACGCGCGTGAGCTCAAAGAGCAATTGCCTGGTGTCCAGGGTATCCTATTGACACGGATCGCCTGATGGTCCTGCGATTTGCCGATGGCCGAGCTTTTGCCACTGGGGCATGCCCCTACTTGGATTGGTTCTCACCGGAACGGCGAGAAACCGCGCGCATTTTTATCAGTGTCTCGATTGGTGAGTCTCAGACTCAGGCAATGGTAGACACGGGTGGTGTGTACTTTGTCTGTGATCCAGAAGTCGCCGAGCTACTCGACCTGGATACCCCAAGTCTTGGCAACGCTACCCTGTTGATTCGTGGAGATCGTTGCGAGGGATCGCTCCACAGGCACACCGTTTCGATCGTGGCCGAGCTGGGAGAAAGCTTTGAACAGGAGGTTACCCTCTTTGTTCCCCGCCTGGCTTATGGGCAAGAGTGGCACTTGCCGTCAATCTTGGGATTGCAGGGATGCCTGGAATTCCTGCGGTTTGCCGTCGATCCGGCAACAAACACCTTCTACTTTGGCAGGTTAGACTAACGCAGCATTGGAGTGACGATGTGGTCAGCCAGGTCAAAACCAATCCTTTGCGAGCTGTGTTGACCGCGCTCAGCGTCCTTTCCTCCACGTTCGGGGGACGCGCATGACGCAAGACCGGCCTCCTCGCCTCGGCAAGCTGCCACCCCAATATACCTTCGTCCTCAACCCCTACACCGACGCCCGCTTCAGCCGCTGCCCGATGTGCGACCAAAAGATGCACCAGCGCAAGGTGCCGCTGTTCATCCACGTCGATCCCTTCAACCCGGTGGTGTTGGGCTATACCTGCCGCTACTGCCCGGACTGCGACCTGTTGATCGCCCACCAGGACCGGATCGAGGCGCTGCTGGCCAACCTGTTCGCCGAGCACGCCCCGGAGGTCATCGGCAACGATTACCTGGTGATCGGCACCGTGGAGCGCACTGCCTGGCGCGAGGGGATGAAGCAACCCAAGGGCATCGACGACATGCTGGCCCACCTCCACGATTTCAAAGAGGTGCGCACGGTGGAGGTCCAGCCGGCGGGTTGGTACCCGGCCGATGCGCCTGCAGCGCTGAACGACCGCTCGCAGCCGGAGGAGTCAGCAGCCCAGCCCACGGCCACCCGCCAACCCAGCGGCAGGGGAAAGCGGTCGAAGAAGAGCAAACGCAAGAGGAGCAAACGTAGATGACCCGACCCACGGCACTCATCGAGGACTGGCTGCCCTTTGACGCCATCGGCGTGGAGAGCCTGCGCGAAGGGGGATTCCCCACGCCGTTCCCTGGACCAGTGCGCCTGCACGTCTGGTGGGCCAGGCGGCCTTTGATGGTATCGCGGGCGGCCGTGGTGGCCAGCTTGCTCCCTGCCTACGAGGCGGTTGCTCAAGACGCTGACTTGCGACAGCGCTTCCCGTCGGAGGAAGCCTACCGAGCCTGGTTCACGCGGCTCATCGGCATTCGCGGCGACCCGGTGAAAGGGCGCGAGGAATTACGCCGCGCAACCGAGCTGAACATCACCCTGGGAAAAGACGCCTACGGCGGCGCACCCCGCGCCTTCACGGTCAATCCTGCCGCCGAAGACCTGGCCCTGCTGGCCCACATCCTGGACGTCTTCTGGAAGGGGCAGGAGCAGGACTTGGGTCAATACACCATATTGGATCCGTTCGCCGGTGGAGGCTCGATCCCTTTCGAAGCGCGCCGTTATGGCCTGGGGACAATTGCCAACGAACTCAACCCGGTCGCCGCGGTGGTTCTCAAGGCTACACTGGATTACCCGCTCCGCTTCGGCCCTGGCCTGGCTACGGACATCAGAAAGTGGGGGCGGGAGTGGAGCAGGCGGGTTCGTGAGAAACTGGCGCGATTCTATCCCAATCAGCCCAACGACCACAAACCGACCTACCTTTGGGCGCGCACCGTCGCCTGCCCTGTCAGCGGCAAGCCGGTACCCCTCAGCCCCAATTGGTGGCTGAGCAAGAAGAGAGTACCCGTTGCCGCACGATTGTTGACCGACCCAGCGTGGGACGAACCTCGCTTCGAGATTGTTAGCGGTGACGCCATCGATTTTGACCCGGACGAAGGTACGGTCAGCCGGGGGGTAGGCCGCTCCCCGTGGACCGGCGATCCCATCGACGGTGATTACATCAAGGCCGAAGCGCAGGCCGGGCGCATGGGACAGATGTTGTATGCTATTGCCAACAAGAGTCCTGGCAAACCGGACTTTCGGGTGCCTACACAAAAGGACAGAGATGGTGCCCACGATGCCGAGATTGAGCTATATGGGAAGAGATCCTTGTGGGAAACACAAGACTCTATTCCAAGCGAACCGATCCCCGATGGCCTCAAGACCCCTGAACCCATGCGCTATGGTATGTATACTTGGGCTGACATGTTTAGTCCGCGGCAGTTTTTGGCTCTGGGCACCTTTGTGGAAGTATTGCACGAGTTGCGTGGCGAAATCCACGCAGCCATGGTTCCAGAACGGGCCACAGCAGTGGAGACGTACCTGAGTATCATGCTGGACAAGGCTATCATCTATAACAATCGTCTTTGCCGCTTTGACCCCAGCCGAGGCATCCGCAGCGTTTTTGACCGCCACGATTTCGCCTTTGTTTGGAGTCACGGCGAGTTTGATGCTTGTGCAGATCTCCTTCCCTGGGCGATCAGTCAAGTGGTCAGTGCCTATCGCGACATTGCCAAGCTGCTGGCCCCGTCGCAGCAGGTCCTTGGGGCTTCGCCAGGTCTCACCGGGTTGGCGCCTCTGACCATGCTCCAGGGCAGCGCCGCCGACCTCTCCGCCCTGCCAGACGGCTCCGTCCATGTCATCGTCACCGATCCGCCCTACTACGACAACGTGATGTATGCTGAACTTTCGGACTTTTTCTACGTCTGGCTGAAGCGTACAGTCGGTCACCTGTACCCCGAGTGGTTTGCCGCCCAGCTCACCGACAAGGACGCCGAAGCGGTAGCCAATCCGGCTCGCTTTGCCGGATTGGGGCGCAAAAAAACAGCGCTGGCCGAACAGGACTATCAGCGCAAGATGGAGGCCGCCTTTCGCGAAATGCACCGCGTCCTGGCCGACAACGGCGTGCTGACCGTCATGTTCACCCACAAGCGGGTCGAAGCCTGGGACACGCTGGCGTCAGCGCTGATCAACGCCGGGTTCAGCGTCCAATCCTCGTGGCCGGTGCACACCGAAAGCGAGCACTCGCTGCACCAGGCCAAAAAGAACGCCGCGCAAAGCACCATCCTGCTGGCCTGCCGCAAGCGCGCTGAAGGGACGCAAGATGGTGCACCCGTCTGGTGGGATGACATCGCCCCCAGGTGCGGTATGTTGCCCGCGAGAAGGCAACCGAGTTCGCCGAGCGGGGCATCAGCGGCGTGGACCTATACTTGAGCACCTTTGGCCCGGTCCTGGCCGTCATCTCAGAACACTGGCCCGTGCTTACCAGTGAGGTGGACGAGCGCACCGGTCAACCCAAACCGCTGCGCCCTGAGACGGCGCTGGACCTGGCCCGCCAGGAGGTCATTGCCCTGCGGAAACGCGGCCTGCTCCTGGGCCAGGAGATCCAGTTCGACGAGGTGACTGACTGGTACCTGATGGCCTGGGATGCTTTTCAGGCCGAACAGTTCCCTGCCGACGAGGCGCGCAAGCTGGCCATCGCCCTGGGGCTGGACGTGGAGCGCGACCTGGTCGCCTGGCGAGTGGTGGGCAAAAAGGGCAGCGACGTGATCCTGCTGCAGCCCAAGAACCGGCGCGTGCGGGGCAGGGTGGACCCCGAGGCCGACCACTTTGACACCATGCTGGACGCCGTGCACACGGCGCTGCTGGTCTACGACGAGGATGGGGCGGTGGCCTGCGAAGCCTTCCTGAAGCGGGCGGGTCTGATAGGTGACAGCACCTTCAAGGCCTGCCTGCAGGCGATGATCAATGCTATTCCGAGGACTAGGGTCAAGGGCAAGTTCGTGCGTCCCGAAGCGGCGTTGCTGGACAAGCTGCGGGCGGCGTTCTTTGAGGAGTTGGCGGTGCCGGCAGAGGAGGCAGCCCTGGAGGTGGTGGAGCAGATGGAACTGTGGAAAGGAAAGGAATAGAAGACTATGCCAAGCACACCAAGTCATCTTACCCAGGCCGTCATGGCCGAGTTAGTAGGTCTGAGCCAGGACATGGGCGAGGATATTGCCCAGCGCTCGAAGGCCAGGCGGGTGGTGGCCGATCTGCTCAAGGCTCTGGAAGAAGATAACGCCGACACGGCGGCCCGGATCCTGGAGAATCGAACGGAGCAGTTGACCGACATCTATCCCCGGGCCAAGACGACGCTGGAGAAACTGCGCCTGGACCTCAACCGGCGTCAAGAAGACCAACTGCGGGATACGTGCAATAAACTGGAGGAGTATTGTCGGGCCGAGCGGGTCTCGCTGAAAGGCAAATCCCCCAAGTACACCGCAGACCATCTTCTCGATTTGGTATGCCATGCGATGCGGCAAGGGGGGTCGAGGGGATTGCCCTCATATCCAAAGAGCCTCTGGACTTTGATCGTTTGCCCGACAATGCCGAGCAGGTGGCAGCCAGTGTCGTGGCCCATTGGCGCCGCTTCTCAAGTTGGGTGAGCACCGGCCCTTACTTTGAGAAATTGCCTCCGACTCTCAGGCGCGACGAGACTGTGGTTCAAGTCGCCACCTCGGCAGTCGTCGAACAGGTGACGAACCTCTCCGGGGCACCGGTGATGCCCGTTGACTTGCAGCTAATGAGGTAGGATTCCCCAATGACCGGGCTTTTTGACTATCCCTTTCGAATCTCGTATGGTCCAGGCGACGATCGCCTTCATCACTTTTACATCCCTGCCCTGCAGGCCAGCGTTCGCTACGACCGGATGACGGGGTACTTTACCAGCAGCGCGCTGGCTGTGGCGGCCGCAGGTGTGGCCCGCCTCATCGCCAACGGAGGACAGATGCGCCTGCTGGTGGGCGCCCAGTTGTCGCCAGCCGACGTCCAGGCGATTCGTGAGGGACACGACCTGCGCCAGGTAGTCGCCGCCAACCTGAATCGTTCCCTGCCCGATCCGACGGCGCTGGAGGACCATCTCCTGCATGATCGTCTGGCGGCCCTGGCGTGGATGGTGGCCGCCGGGTCATTGGAGATTCAGGTCGTCCTGCCCAGAGATGCCGATGGGCTGCCTCTGCCCGCGCCCGAGTCCCAGGAATACTTTCACCCCAAAGTCGGCATCTTTACCGACACCCAGGACAACCAGGTCGCCTTTAGCGGCAGTGTCAACGAGTCGATCACCGGCTGGCGGCACAACTATGAGCACTTTTTCGTCTTTCGCGCCTGGACGGAAGAAGGGCGGCTCTACGTAGCCGAGGCGGTAGGACGCTTTGAGCGCTTGTGGACGCAACGCGAGCCGGACTGGATTGCCCTCCCCATCCCGGAAGCCGCCCGCCAGAAGCTGCTGCGTTATGCCCCCTCCGCCGCGCCTGCCACCGATCCGCTGGAGCGTGCTGCCGAGCCGATCCGCGAGCGGGCGACAAAGGTGATCCTGGCCGATGTCCAGCGACGGGAACAGATTCTCCTCCAATTCCTGCGCGATGCGCCGCAACTCATCGGTGCCACGGGCTTGGGTGCGGCGACTTGCGCTCTCAATCCCTGGCCCCATCAGCAGGTTGTGGCGCGCGAGTTGGTGACCAACTATCCCAGCCGCTATCTGCTGGCCGACGAGGTGGGCCTGGGCAAGACCATCGAAGCTGGACTGGTGCCACTCAGAGAAATCGAACGGCTGCCCTACAACTTTCCGTTCGAGTTGACCGCCTTTGTTGGCGAGTTGCGGCGATCAAAGCGCTTCGAGACCAGCCGTCAAGGGCTGGATTTGGAAATGGTGGCGATTGCCGGTTGGAGAGCTGGAAACAAGAGCCATGAGTGATCAATCAGCAGATTCAGGTTCTACCTGGCGTATCGTACAACAAGCATGGGCAGCGGGAAATCTGCAGGCGGCGCGGGATGCCTTGTCGGACCTACTGAAAAGCGGTGTGATTGAGGATGCTACAACGTGGCGTCTGTGGGGTGACAGGGCAGCAGCTTTGGGGGACTTGGGGCTCGCTGCGGAAGCCTATGCACATGCGCAATCCGCACTACCGCCTGGGGAGTCCAATCACCGATGGTTGCATCGCCGTCTCTATGCGGAATTGCAGGCTGGAGCAGATCCGGCCAGGATTGAGTCGGAGTTGAAAACCGGATTGGATTTCCAGGTTGCCTCACGATCGCCAATGACTCTTGAGGAGAATCTCATCGGTTTGGCTCTGGAAGCTGAGTTGTACTACCGCATGGGCAGGATCCCGCAGGCATCTGTCGCAGGCCAGGAGTTTCTTGAAGCATGGTCCGATTCATCCGATGTAGCTTTTGAGTTTCTGGGGCATGTTCAGGATCGGATTTGGACTATGCTAGCACGTCTGGCAGAGGAATCTGGTGATGTATCAACTGCTCGCCATCTCCTTGTACAACTTGATGGTCTGGGCTCTCTAGCTCCAGAGTTGCAGGGAACAGTTTCTGTCCTGAAGGTTTTGCTCAACGTGCAACCATCAGTAACGGGGCCTGACCAGAGCGAGATCGAACTAGCAACCAGACAGATGGAGAGGACACTTGCGCTTGCCCCGCAGGTAGTCCGGCCTCCAATACCGTCGCCTTTGCTTGCGTCCCTACAAAAAACCTACAATGCTCTCCTTGCGGAGACCGAGAGAGCGCCTCTGCTAGAAGAAGCGATTGGGCTCCGCTCCACCAATATGCTCGCGCGGCATTTGCACATTCAGGAGTCAAAGCGCCCAGGGCATGAGATGGAGCAACTCGCAGCAGGGGAAGCGAGTATCTGGTTGAGTGCTGCTCCTGAGAAGTCGAAAGAGCTGATCCGGCGATCCTTGGAAAGCACCGAAAGGCGAAAACAGGCACAGTTTTCTTTCGCGGCTCTGGGTGGGGGCAGTGCCATCTGTTAGCGGCCGAATTGTTTGATCAGCCCTTGGCCGAATAGAATGACGAGGA